>CAIWHS010000447.1 GCA_903912515.1 uncultured Planctomycetaceae bacterium | reverse complement strand
GTGCCTTATTGCTTTTCCCATCCGTTTCCATTCTACTAAATCTTAAGGACAGATTACCGCCTAAACTGTTCGAGTGTGCTTTGCTTCTCTGAATTAAGAAAATCAAGCACCGAAAAGTTCTCTTCAAATCGCCCCCACCTGTTACAAACTGGTGGCCACCACTTGTTCTTGAACGGGAGAACGGGTCGGAATGAGAGTTCAGCTAGTCGTAAAAAATGCCGGTAAACAGCAGGGAATGGTCATTCCTGTGACTGTTCGTCAATTTGTTATCGGCCGCGAAGAAGGCTGCCAACTGCGCCCCGCAAGCGACCTAATCAGCAAAAAACACTGCGCCATCCTCATCGCCACCCAAGGTGTTTTTGTCGAGGATTTCAAAAGCACCAACGGAACCAAAGTCAACGGTATCGTCATTGATGGACGCGTGGCCATCAAGCATGGCGATTCCCTCTCCGTGGGCACCCTCGAATTCGAGTTGCAAATTCTTGCCGATGCCCCCGCCCAAGCTTCTGCTACTACCGCCAAGCCCACCGCCCCAGGTGGACCAGCCAAGCCCGTCAGCATCGCCAGCCCCACCCCCATACCGCCCACAAATAAAACCATTGCCGCTCTCGCAGGCCAAGTGGCTGTCCCGGCACAACTGGCCACCCAGCCAAAGCCTTCCGCGCCTGCGCCAACCCCCAAAGTTGTGGCTGCGACCAGCCCGCCCAACTCCCAAGAGCCGTCCGCCATGGACGACGACTTTGCCGCTTTGCTCATGGACGACGATCCCGTCAGCGACAGCAAGGCCCCTATCATGGAAGCCCCGACCGTTGCTATTCCCATCGACGATGGAAAACCTGCCGACGACGCACCCCAAGGCTACCAACCCTACGGCGGTGCCCCGCCGAAGCCCATCCCATCCATGTCCAGCGCCGACAGTGCCAAGGCACTGCTCGACAAGCTCATGCGCCGGCCCCGTTGATCTCGCTGCCACGGTCTATTTCTGTGTCAAAAAAAATTAATTCCAGCCTACCTAACCGCCTTCCCGGGTCGGTCAACCCCGTCGAAATCCAACCAGCACTCACCAAAGCGTTGGTCTCTTGGTTCAAAAAAGCTGCCCGCGATCTCCCTTGGCGCCATAGCAACGATGCCTACCGAATTTGGGTCAGCGAGGTCATGCTGCAGCAAACCCAGGTCAAAACCGTAATCGCCTACTTTCACCGCTTTCTGGCTCGCTTCCCCACCGTCAATGATTTGGCTCACGCTCCCGAAGAGCATGTTTTGCATGCCTGGGAAGGCCTCGGCTACTACCGCCGCGCCCGGGCTTTGCACCGCGCTGCCCAATCTCTGGTACAGGCGGGCCACCAGAATCTGCCCCCCGACCCATCCCTTTTGGCAACCCTGCCAGGCATGGGCGAATACACCCGCAATGCCGTACTCTCACAGGCCCATGCCATGCCCCTACCAATTGTTGAGGCAAACAGCCAGCGGGTGTTGGCACGCATCCTGGGGGTCAAAGATGACCCATCCCGCGGTCCGGTAAAAAAATGGCTCTGGCAGTCTGCTGCCCAACTGGTTTGTCACAAAAATCCCGGCACCTACAACCAAGCACTCATGGAACTGGGCGCACTGATTTGCACACCCCAAAAGCCTGCATGCTTGGTCTGCCCCGCAAGGCCATGGTGCGCTGCCGCCGCTAGTGGTGACCCGGAATCCCTACCCCTCAAATCCGTCCGAGCCCAAATCACCAAAGTTTCAGAAATATGCCTAGCCTGTTCCCAAGGCCCCCAACAATCCCGCCGCTGGCTGTTGCTCAGACGACCTGCATCCGCCAGCCGTTGGGCCGGTCTTTGGGAATTCCCCCACTGCGAAGTGCCCGAAAGCGTTACGCCCGGTAAAACCATGCTTGATTTAGCCCTTAGCCTTTTCCAAGCCCCCCTTCCAGCCACCACCACTACCTTGGGCCGGGTAAAACACGCTATCACCCGCTACCAAGTGGAAATGCAGGTTGAGGTAGCCCACCTGAAAAACCAACTCCAACCAACTTCGCTCAACCACGATCAACACCAATGGTTCACCGCGCCCCAAATCGTCCAACTTCCCCTGAGTGCCCCCCAGCGCCGTGTCTGGAAACTGCTCTCTAATCTTTCAGAATAAAGCCATAAGCCATTACCAATATTTGACTTGTGAAACCAAGCCCATGCAACTTCCCCAAGTATGTGGCAACTTCGCCTCCCGCACTTCGGGGTGGCTTCAAAGGCTCGTTTTGGGCTATGCATGAACTTCGGACGGAACCTCGATGGGCCCGCTAATTGAAGGCAAAACTGCCATGTCGCCCACCACTCACCAAACTGCCGACACCACCATCATCGGTGGGGGTTTTTTCGGCTCCATGATCGCCTGCCACTTGGCCGCCAAAGGTCAGCGGGTCATCCTCCTCGAACGCGGCGAAAACCTCCTCGAGCGCGCCAGTCACAACAATCAGGCACGCGTTCACCAGGGCTACCACTACCCGCGTAGCCTTATCACCGGGTTACGCAGCCGCGAAAACTACACCCGGTTTGTCGCCGAATTCGGTGACTGTGTTCACCGTGGCTTCGATAAGTACTACGCCATCGGCCGCGAATTCTCCAAGGTCAACGCCGCCCAGTTCGAGCTGTTCTGCAAACGCATCGGCGCCCCACTCTCCGAGGCCCCTATTCAGGTCAAGGCACTGTTCGATCGCGGCCTTATCGAGGAGGTCTTCCGTGTCGAAGAAGCCGCCTTTGACGCTCGCAAACTTACCGCCATGGTTTGGTACCGCCTCGAAAAAAGCAACATCCTCGTCTGGACCAAGTCAGAAGCCACGCGTGTGGAACATTCCGCAGGCGGCATTCGCGTCACAGCCAACCGCTTGGGTCGCACAGTTGCCATTCAGTCCAATCAGGTATTCAATTGCACTTATAGCGATCTGAATGGAATTTTGCGCGCAAGCGACCTGCCCCTCATACCTCTCAAACACGAACTCGCCGAGCTTGCGCTGGTCCAGCCACCTCCAATCCTGGCAAAACTCGGCATCACCATTATGTGCGGCCCCTTTTTCTCTCTCATGCCTTTCCCCTCCACGCCTTGGCACAGTTTCAGCCATGTGCGCTACACACCCCACGCCGGCTGGAACGAAAACACCGCCGACGACATGTCCCCCCAAGAGGCCCGAGCCATGGGGGAGCCTGTCAGCCGCGTGGAAATGATGCGCCTCGATGCCCTCCGCTACATGCCCGATGTTGCAGCAATTATTCCCAAAAAATCCCTGTTCGAAATCAAGACGGTCCTGCCAGTCAATGAAAAAGACGATGGCCGCCCCATTCTCTTCCGCCGCGACTGCGGTCTGCCCGGCCTGCACTGCGTGCTCGGCGCCAAGCTCGACAACATTCACGATATTCTCGATGAGATCGACAACGCTGGGGCACTAGCCGCCCGCCACGCTGCCTAAAACCACCTTCTCCCGGAAAACATATCATGCGCACCGCATTAGTCGGCTGGTCCGGTTTGGTTGGCGGTAATCTACTGGCCCAAACCTCATTCGATTATCGGTTTCGCTCAACCGACATTGCCGACTTACCCAACCAGGCATACGACCTCTTGGTCTGTGCTGGTGCCCCAGCCGAAAAATGGAAAGCCAACCAAGATCCACAAGGCGACCTGGAGCGCTTGGCGCCGCTATTCGACGCACTGCGCCGGGTGCAGGCCAAAAAGGTGGTACTCATCTCCACCATCGATGTCTTCGCAAAACCGATCGATGTGGATGAATCCTCCCCCACGCTAAGCGATACCGCCTCGGTCTACGGGAAGCACCGCGCCTTGCTAGAAGATCTGGTACGCGGGAGGTTTGACACCACCATCCTGCGTCTGCCAGGCCTGTTCGGCCCAGGCCTGAAAAAGAATGTCATTTTCGATTTATTGCACAACAATCAGATTGAAAAAATTCACCCTGGTGGTGTCTTCCAGTATTACCCACTCAGTCGCCTGTGGGCGGATATCCAAATCTGCATGCGGGAAAATCTGCCTTTAGTCCATGCCGCAACCCAACCCGTGGCAACTGATCGCATCGCTCGCGAGGTCTTCGGCTTGGAACTGGCACCCAATGAGGCAACACCCGCCCGTTACGACTTCCACAGCCAGCACGCTGCCTTGTTCGGCGGGCAATCTCATTCTTCCTACTGGATGACAGACATACAGATCCTCAATGCATTGAAAAATTTTGCAGCCATCACCCAGCAACACCAACAAAAACCAAACTAGTAACAGGGGAATCGGGCACCTTTCTCAATTTACCCAAGCCCAAGGCGGTGCTCGCTTAAAGAAAAAACTTTGCCATAGCTCAAATTGTTTTGCTTTGGGGACTTAGCTTTCAACCTCCAAAAGTAGTATCGCCTACCCTACCTCCCTTGCAACACAGTCAGGCCCAACACTGCCATAGCAAAACCGTATTGAAAACGAGTTGCGCTTTCAAAAATCAAAAAAATCTTTCAAACAGTTCATCTGGAACAAGACTGCCTTACTAATTCGGGTCCTTCCGACATTTTCATGGGAAGAGGCTCAAACCGCCGCAATGGAAGAAGATTGCGGGTTTGTAGTTTTCGATGTTTATGAAGCCGCCAGCTCTTCTCTTGATGGACATTACTTTGCTATTCAAGCCTTAGGCGACCCGGTTGGTGATTGGATGTAAACAACAGGTTAGGACATTGTCCAAGCGTTTATAGATCATTTTGCAGAATCGTTTGATTGGTTCCATTTTGCACAGGTCCAGCGATTTTTTCCATGAAGCAAAAAACCGTTTTCCCCAAGGAACGCTTTTGTATTGCCAGAGCCTTCTCATGGTTTCCTTGATGGACCAAGCTCTGGCAGTTTTTAATGAGCTTTCCTTCAGGGCGTTGAATTCTTCCTGCCGGTGCTCAGGACTTTTCTCCTCCTTGTAGAGCTAAAGGTATTTGGTTTTGCTTAGGGTATTGCTCTTCAAGGCCATCAAAGCCCGGGATTCTTCCTTGCGAACCTTGCCCATACCTTCGTCCATCTTTTTCATGATGTGGAATTTTTCAAAAACTATCTTACCTCTACCAAGTAGTAGGAATTCAAGCGTGGCCAGCGCAATGAAATTGGCAAGTGTTTAGATGGCGGCAAGTTCGTTCCGGGGAATGGTCGTTACAACCGTATTCCCGGGAGCATTTGGAGCACTTGAATTTGCCCCACCCAAATTACGCAATAAGCCTATGTGTATAATCTTAAATTCAACATCAAGCCCGCATATTCACTACTTTCTATGGCGAAGAAAGGCCTATTATCTCATGACAAAGCTCGTTGTTGCTTTCCATCAGATTCCCCCAATGGAAAAGCACAATCGATCAAAAATCACCCACAAAGCTGCCAAAAGGACCAAAAAAATCACTGGAAATCTTTTGAAAAAATGGATTGCCCAACGCTAGCAGCAACGGATTGCCTGGCCTATTGGTAAAGTGAGCAACACAGCACAAGGCCAAGCTCTTAGCCACGCCTGACCATGAATGGCGGCACCCGCACTTCCACTTCCTTGATCCCCTGCAAATAATTCAGCACCGCTTTGGCAAAATGGCCTCCAACAGTGGCATGAAAATGCAAGCCAAATCCATGCGGCCCCTTCGCGTCGATCAACCCCGGTTCCATTTCCAAAATGCCCTTTACCACTTCCAGCTTGCCAAGCATGGCTGCGCAAAAAATATCCGGCCTGGCGCCATGCGCCATCAGTAATTCAACAATGTCTGCACGCCCCATGTGCGAAGCGGCGCCAATCGCAGTCTCCCAATCGCCTCCACCCCAATCCATGGTTGCATTCGCCAGACCTGGTTCGCGACCTAAAAGGTGCCTAACCAGATCCAGATCCATATGTGCTGCCACCACGAAATCTTGGGCCATCAAACGGTTGATTTGCGGCTTTTTCCAAGCGGGCGTGAATTCGGGCGCTGGATAATCTCGCTCGAAGGAAGCCTCGACTGGGCCCGGGTTGGATGATTGACTCATGAATATTTCCATCCTATAGGTAGTCTGAAGCGGAATCACCATGGCCATACGAAGCCCGCAGCCTTAAGGTTCTCCAACAATTGGAAAACTCCCACGCCTCTTTGCAAATCAATCTCCCAGCCGCGCACCCGGCCAGACCAGCTCATTGAACCGGTCGACCGGTTCATCAGCCGCCCATGCCATGCTGCGCAGCAGCAGTACCCGAAACAGCGGATCATCAAAGGTCCAACTGTAGTGGCCAGGGATCAGCCCCACCACTCGCCCCTTTCCAGCCTGCTTGGTCCATACCTGGGGCCAGTCCTTGCCTTCCTCCTTCGAACGGGCCAGCACCTGCACCGAATCTTCCCGCCCTGTCAGTTTCCAATAGCTTTCATCATGGATCTTCAGGTCGCCCAGGTTTCGCAGGATTGGATGGCTCAACGCATCCTTCTGCAGATCCAGGCTCAATGGCCCATGTCGGAAGCCTATTCCACCGCCATGGGCGGCAAGCCCAATCCGCTCGGCAAACGCTTCCGCCTGCCCACGGCCATCTACCGCCCAGTGCAGCAACACCACCCCGCCACCTCGTTGTAAAAAAGCGTCCATGTCTTGCTGGCGTTGCCCGTTCCAATCGCCCCGCTGGAACAGTACCAGCAGTTTGGCTTTTTCCAGTTGCTCCTTCTTCGGCCATTCCCAGGCGGTGTCCACCTCCACGCTGGGTGCCATTGCCATCAGCCGAGTCCATACTTTCTGCCACGCTGGGTAATCATGCTCTTGTGGGCCATGGTCCTTGGCCCCGGCTGTTAACAAGATTGGCAGTAGCCCTTTCTTTTTCTCGCCTTCCTGAGCCCCGGCCAGAACCTTCAGCACCTCCGCGCGGGTGCGCGCGGGATAGGGCACTGGTTTGCCTTCCAAAGGCATGCTCGGTGCCCCGGTCAAAAGAAAATGGATCAGGTCGTCCATTCCTTCTTTACCTAATTTTTCGTCCAGCTTGTCTGGCATCACAGACTTGGCTATAGGTTCCAGCGATTCCACCTCGCTGCGCGGGACCGTATGGGTCACACCTTGCGAGTCGCCCACCAACAGGGTTTCCCCTTGGCTCCGCAGGGTGCCTGTCAGCACTTTGCCCGATTTTAGCGTCACCACATGCCCCAAATAGTCAGGGTGGATAGCGTAACTGGGATTCACAATGTCCCGCCTTACCGATACCGGATCACGAAAAGCGAGATTACTCAGATCTGGGCCCAGATTGCCACCAGCCCCGTTCATCGAATGGCATTTAGCGCAGCCGATGTTCATATCGTTGAACAGTTTTCGGCCCCGAGCCCAGTCGCCCGGCAAGTTTTGCGCCACCGCCGTCGCATTCTGGCTGGCTTTGGCGTTGGGTGCCCAGGCTGCCAAAAAACGGGTGGTGGCCATGGGCCGCCACCTTTGGCTGTCCTCTTGGGTGCTCCAAGCTATTTCCACCTGAGGTGCTCCGTTGGCTGGAAGGAAGTCAACACTCCAATCAAGGGGTTTAGCCGGGTTTTCCAAGCTCACAGTCACAGCGCTGCCATCTTTTGAGGAAGCGGTTTGGCTGCCAACTTTCCAAGTGAATGGACGGTCAGAAAACAACCGCAGCGTCACCGTTTCGGGCGGTGGCACATGGTCGATACTTGCCCCGGGCTGAACCGCCGGGCGCAGCATATCTTTTAGGTTTAATTTTCCATCAAACCGCCACATATGTGCTCCGGTTACACTCCGCAGCTCTTCCAGTTGTTTGCTGCCCGCCATGAGGGCATCGGTCACGCCCGCATGTGGGTGCGGCACCCATCCCTGCCACAGGGTTTGCGTTTGTGCCAGCACCATGGCCTGCACTCCACTCAGGGTGTAATCCAGATCCACAACCCCATGCTGCGGCAGTGCTCCAGCAGGCTGGTTCTTCAATCCGGCCCTGCCCAAACCGGGCAACTCCAGCGAATACCAGGTGTCCCAGGCATGCGCATCGGTTTCCAATAGGAGCGACCTTCTATCCGGGCTCACCCTGGCCGCAGTCACTCGCAACGAACGCCTCGGTTCCCGCAGTTGCCTCGCCACCACCTCATACCCGGGTCGCATACTTTCAAAACGGTCACCAGCGCGTACCGCATCGCCGGCAGTGATGCGGCTGCTGGCAAGCAAACCTTCCACCGCGTCAGCGCTAAGCGGCTTGTCAAATGCCACCACCACCTCGCGCGGACCCGCTGGCCACACCGCCACAGCTTGAGGCGCCTCGCCGTCTATTTGCCTTAATCGCAACAATTTGCCTTTGCCAGCCGGGCCGGTGCCCCAGTCGGGTGGCCCCGAATGGGTTGCCACAATAAGGTCACCCTTCGGGCTCACACAGCAGTCCACGGTCAGAACATTCAGGCAGGCCAGAATGCGATTTGCGGCCACGAAGCCTGCATCTGTTTTGGCTAGGGTGGTCCGGTAAATTTTGCCGCGCGATTCACCCGTCATCAGCACATCACCTCGCCATAACTTGTGGCCAAAGGCAGGTCCGTTGTTCACTCCCAAATTGAAGTTGAAGCCGCAGGTTGATTGATGTTGCGGGCCATAGTCCCACAGGCTGGGTTCATCCGCCACATTGGGCAAGTGTTTCGGGTGCCTTGGTGGGAAGCCAAAGTGTAACCCCTTTCGAATATGCAGCAGCTCATCAAATGGGTTGCCATTGGGCAGCCAAGTCGCCCCCTCCTGCTCGCTGCAAAACAGCTCACCCCCCGGGCCCATGCGAAGGGCCACCGGAAATCGAATACCTGTGCACACCACCTCCCGCTTGCTGGCATCGGGCGATAGTTTCAAAATGGTGCCGCGTTCCGAGTTCAATTGGTAGGTGGACTTCCCGTCTTTGCCAACCTGATGGCCGTTGGAAAAATCTGCACAGCCCAGGCCAAAGAAAATAGCGCCATCCTTGGGGTCCACGGCCACACCCAGTGCGTCCACATTCAGCGGCAGTTCCACCCAGCCTTGCGCCAATATCTTTTCGGTTGCTTTGCCGTCGTTGTCTGGATCATGCAGCAGCACCACCTTGCCCTTGCATGCAACCACTAACCCTTCTCCCAGAGGGTGCCCCTTGGGCAGCAGGTCCATCCCTATGGGCGAACGCAAGCTGCCCTTGGGGTTGTCGAACCAAACCGAAGCCTTATCTTCCAACCCGTCGTTGTCGGTATCTTCCAGCAG
This sequence comes from uncultured Planctomycetaceae bacterium, assembly GCA_903912515.1. Lineage (GTDB taxonomy): Bacteria > Planctomycetota > Planctomycetia > Gemmatales > Gemmataceae > UBA6894. Next base: position 2,866 of record CAIWHS010000447.1, on the reverse strand, counting down.
CCAGGCCATGCCGTTGTAACCCAGTGCGATCAGTTTGCCATCCGGTCGATACATCAAGTTGTTGATGTTGGGCAAATCAATCGGCAGCCAGCGAGCTTCAAACCCGGGCACCAGCACCTGGCAGGCAACCACAGGCTCCAGCAGCTTGATGGGCACGGCCGCCTCGGGCAGACCCAGCGCCAAACGATCAGCTTTCAGCAGCTTGTCATGTTTGGCTTCAAGATACTTTTCAATCTGTTGCCGCTCTGCATCGTTGAGCGCACGGTCATAAACCAGCAACTCCGCAATGTCACCTGGGAATGTACCCTGTACCTCTTGTGGCCCGGGACCATTTTGGTAACGCCGCGCCCCCAGCACCAACTCCTGCCATGCGATTGGCCCGGCACTACGCGGCCGTCTATTCATTTTGCCACCATCCACCCACACAGAGCCTTCTGTGTCGCCCACCACCACACTGATGCGCCGGGCCTCGCCCAATGGCCAGCTACGGTTCAGCAGATTGCGTTCGCCGGGCATTCCCTTGCCTTCTACATTCAGCGTCTCAAACTTCTCACGGAGGGCACTGCCCAAGTCCAGGTTAAACCCGGTCTCGTAGTCACGCCCATCGGTGGCACCCAAAGAGAAAGGCCCATGAAAGCCACCCGGGCTTTGGTGAGGCACCAACACTACAAAAACCGAAATGTGGCTGCTGGGCTTGGCATCCTTGGTGGTGCGCAGCAAGTGATCGTTATCGCCATCCAGACGGATCAGCCAGCTATCTGCCAGACGGACCAGCTTGGGCCTCAGGCTCTCCTTGGGCTGCGCCAAATGTTGTCCATTTCCCGAACCATCCAAAAGTTGTCCCAAACCATTCCCTGCCTGAGGTACCGACCACCTTTTGCTGGCAAATCCCTTGGCCTGTGCTTCCGCGTCATACCATGCAGCCAGGCCGTTCACTCCCGGCAATTTGGAATCCGCCCAAGGCTCAACACCTGCGGTGGCAATGAGAAGGGGCCAAAGCAAAAAATGAGTCATAGCGAAACTCCAAGGTAATCTGAACCGGATAGCCTACACCAAATGCGCCTCGGGTGGGGCATGAGGTTGGCTGGGGCCGGCGCAAAAATTCCCATGGTTGAACAAACAAAAAAGGCGCCTATCCTGGATCGGCGCCTTCGTTCAGCCGTTGGGCCACTTGGCCAAAATCATGACTTTACTTTGGGCTCATTCACCCGACCCAAAAATAGCACTGCACCGCTGGGCTTGTCCAAAATAGCAACTAAAAACGGCTGATTTACGTTAAATCTGCGCACCTCACGCGGCGGCATGGCTGATCTCACCCCAACAATCACACCTGTGGCGGCTGCAGCTTCTGCACCCTGCTCATCCACCTTCAAAACAGCCTTATGCACCACTTCGTCAATCTTCAGCGTTTTGTCCATGGCGCTCATGCCGCTGAAGTCCGCACTGTCACTAAACGCCCTCGCCATTCCCAATTTCGACAGCGTCTGCTTCAGAGACAGCGAGGTGTTCACCTCAAAACGCGGCAGCTTCACCTCCACCCGTCCAAAACCCGCTTTCGAGGTCAGCAGCTTTTCAAGGGTTGCCGGGTTCAGCTTTTTCTCCAAGGCTGCAAGTCCGTGCCGAGCCTTGGGCAGCACAAAAATCACACTGCGGTCATCTCCCTTGCAGGCCAATTCCAAAGCCTCAGCATCATTATCCTCGCGAAGGCGGAAATTTCCGGTTTGACTCATCATGGGCAGCGTTATCCTCTTGTCTGCCCCAACCTCAAAATCCCCAGGACGAGTCGCTCCCTTGGTGAAGGGAATCAACCAGTTACCTTTGAAATGGATCGCATTGGCCAACACCAAACGCGTCAGCGGGGTCAATACTCCCGAGGGAATCAAGTCCTTGATGAGCTGGTTGGTGTTTTCCTCCACCCACCCATTGATTCGCCCTCGCGCGGCTTCCGGATTGCCATAATCCACCTGCTCCATGGGAGCGGCAAAAGCCGATCTCAATCGGTCGGTGAACCCTGGCAAAAAACTGAACCCTTTTTGCCCGAATAACCGGTTGGCAAGTTTCACCTGACGGCCCGGTTTTTCAGCGGTTATCCCTTCAATCAACTCTTTCCAACCCGCATCCATGCTGGGTGTCCCGGCTGGTACATGCAGAACCTGGGCCATCTGCTCCAAGGTTTCTTCCTTGGCGCCCATCGCAGTCATGCCCAAGGCTGCTGCGATGCTGGTTGGCGATACAAAGCTGTTGCCTCCCTGCAACTGCCCCAAAAGCTCCCACCCAAAACGATTGCTGCCTGAGACTATCGGTTGCATGGCAGAAACCTCGTCTGGCTTGGCCTGAACACCCGAAATTTTCCCCATCGTCAGATAGCCCATGGCGCAGGCTATCGAGCCAATGCATTCTCGTCGTCCAGGCAAGGTTTCGAATTTCCGCTTCATCGCAACTCTCCGCTCAGGCCTCACATAATATTGGTGCTGAGCCAACGCTCAGCACCTTTTTGACGATGCAGGTCACAAGCCGGTTTGCTGCTTGCCTGCCATCAAATTCAAGCCGTTTCTACATAAGGCAGCACATAGGGCCCCTTGGGAATCACCCCAATGCGTGCGCCGGGGCCATATTCAGCCATGCATTCCTCAATGGCTTTCTCCACACTTTCCGCCGGCTCCACATGGCAACTGCGCAGCACTTCAGCGCTCAAACCCTTGGTCACAACCTTCACTTTGCACCGCCGCCGCACCTTTGCCAGTTCTTCCACCTGCCATTGGTCCATGACGAAGTAATCCGTGTTCTGAATTCGATCAATGAATTTGTCCAAAGAAGGGTTATCTCGCAACACTTCTTGAAACTCCGGGCTGCCCACACCTTCGGT
>CAIWHS010000446.1 GCA_903912515.1 uncultured Planctomycetaceae bacterium | reverse complement strand
TGTTTCAGTCGCAACCGGTTCGTGCCGGACGCCACGACGACTCCCCTGCGGGCAGTCACCAGATCGGTGAGCTTCTGCAGGAGGGTTTCCTTGGCGCGGGTCAGCTTCTCCAGTTGGCCGGCCGGCGCAGGCGGGCTTGGCACTTGAGCCTCGGCAGGCCTCACACCGTCCAGTGCCGCGACAAAACCGTAATACTCCCGGGTGGTGATCGGGTCGAACTTGTGGTCGTGGCAGCGGGCGCAGTTCACCGTGAGCCCCAGGAAGGTTTGGGCAACCGTTCCGGCCATTTCCTCCAACTCGTCCTGATGGCCGGCCATCTTCATCGCCGGGCTGGCACCCAGCACCGTGTTGTGTGTCCCCGCCACCAGGAAACCAACGGCGGACGCGCCTTCCAGGGTGTTCGGGCGCAGCAGGTCGCCGGCGATCTGCATCCGGGCGAACTGATCATAGGGCAGGTCGGCATTCAGCGCGCCGGTCACCCAGTCCCGGTAACGCCAGGCGTTTTCCCTGGGCTGGTTGTACTCGTAGCCACTGCTTTCGCCAAAACGAACCGCATCCAGCCAATGCCGGGCCCATCGCTCGCCGTAGGCATTCGAGTCGAGCAAGGTGACGGCAAGATTTTCCCATGCGGCCTGTGATGGGTCGCGGGCAAATTGCTCCACCGTCTCCGGCGCGGGTGGCAGGCCCGTCAGGTCAATGAACAACCGGCGGACAAGGTCCCTGGGCTTGGCGCGTGGCGAAGGGGTCAAACCGCCCTCCGACAGCTTGGCGCGGATGAAGCGGTCGATGGGGTTGAAAGCCCTGCCGGCCCCGCCCGGCAGGCTTGGGATGTCCACCGTGCCGATAGGTTGGAGGGACCACCAGTCGTACCCGGCACGGCGTGCGGTGGAATAACGGTAGGGGTCGATGGGGCTTGTACCCCAAGGCGCGCCGCCCTCAATCCATTTGCGAAGGATTTCCTTTTCGGCTGCTGGAAGGGGATGCTTGGGTGGCATCTCATCGGCCAGCACGCGCTGCATGGCAAGGCTGCGGCCCGGGTCGCCTCCCATCAGGGCGGCGCCGCTCGCTCCACCCTGCCGGGCGGTTTTTTCCTGACTGAGATCCAGTTGCCCCTCGGCCCCGGGCCCACGGTGGCATTCCAGGCAACGGTCTGCCAGAATCGTGGCTATATTCCGGTCGAAATCAAGGGGTTTGTCTTTACCCTTGGTTTGGCCAACAACTTGTCGCTCAGACCCCAAAAGCAGTAGGGCCGCGCCAATAAGCACAGGTAGATAGGCTGCAACACGACCCATGCGGAGCCCAAGAAGAGGAGATACTGAGTTAGCCAAGCCTTCAACATAAGCTATTTTGGCAGTTAAAACTGGCTTGGCGCGTGGAATTCGCTGACAGTGGGGCAATTGCGGGAAAGGGTTCTGGGTGACAGTGCAGGGGTGGATGAGATCTCCCGACGGGCCGGATGCTGTCACCCGAGGCGGCGGCGGCGCTAGCGATGTTGATGAGCAGCCAGGACCTGGTATTTGGGGGCCAGCCGAGTTGGTGGTAGAGGGTTGCCATCAGATCGGCAGGGCGCACCGGCAAGATGCGGTGTTGACGGCCCAGGGTATCCGACCTGACGGTGACTGTGGCTCACACGAAACCAGGTCACAACTTCTGGCATTACCGCACGCGCCACTGCGGGCAATTCTGCTATCTCTGGCATGGCTCGACCAGTCAAGGGTCAGCCGAAATTGTTCATTCGCCAGCTGCATTTGAATTTAGATTGTTTATGTCACCAATGCCAAATTTCAGTATGCAAAATTCCAGATTAGTATTTCAATTGACGCTAAGAAAATTAACGATACTATATTTTTTGGAATTGTTGCAGGTGTGGTGCCGTATCGGCCCTACCTACATGTTCTTTATTGCGATAAAATGTTTAATTATACTTTATTGTTTAAGGTGTTGAATCATGTTGCAGATGTTTCGTTCTTGGCTGAAGTCGACCAAAAAGGTTACTGCCGCTGGCCGCCATTCCAAGCATGGGAAAAGTGGATCCAAGCCTTTGGGGTTGGAAGTGCTCGAGAGCCGTTTGAACCCGGCGGCCAGCCTACCCGCGAATTATCATGTGGTGGAAAACCTATATAATGGATTGATGAACCGTGTATCTGATCTCCCGGGCAAGGCCTACTGGGTCCGCCAGCTTGATTTAGGTGCGTCTGTGGCGGTTGTGGCTAGGGAGATGCAGGATTCCACTGAGTACCGCAGACAAACCGTGGAATCATACTATCAAGCGTTTCTTGACAGGCCCTCCGATGCGCCAGGTCTCAAAGCTTTTGTGTCCGCCGCGCGCAGCGCTAGCGAGGAGGACCTGATCGCCCGTTTCGTCAGTTCGCAGGAATACAGTGGTGGCCCCGCCACGACTCCTCAAAATTATGTGGACACCCTATATCAAACGCTTTTATATCGGCAAGGTGATGAGACTGGAATTAATTCCCAAATAGCGGCTCTGGCGCGTGGTGCAAGTCGCTACGATGTAGCATTTGCCATGGTTCGCAGTCTTGAATTTTACACTGGACAAGTTGTGGCGGCATATAAATCGACGCTTGGACGTACACCGTCACCTTGGGAGTCATCGGGTTGGGCTGCCTCCCTTTATGAAGGTAAATTATCCCTCCCGGGCATGAGGGCTGGAATTTATGGATCAGCCGAGGCGTTTAAACAATTAAAGACACCGAAAGCCTTTACGCCGGATACCAGTGTAACTTGGAAGGCTGATCAAATTGGGCTTACCGGGCGTGAGTCTGCAGGTCTTTCACCCGCTCTGAGGGAATATGTCGATACGACAACCCGTACCGCTGTATATGTAGATGCGTCCCTGCTTATGAATGGACTGGGTGGAACCGGCCACTTCCAGTTCCCTGCGTCGGCCATTGGCGGGCAGGCCAGCTACGAGTTCCTCCCTAGCTACTACGATCACGGTGAGGATGGAGAGTATCCACTCATGCCTGTTGATTCCGATGTTGCTACCGCCGGTGATGCGTCACAAGCTAGTTATTCTGTATGGTCCAGTGGAACGCCAACTTGGCCGGGAGTGTACCCCCTTCCCGAACATGTGCCCTATTCAAGGGCGGCAGAAATTGTGGATGAAGCCACGATCCAGCCTGAGGACATCCTGCGCATCACGCCTGTGCCGCCGGTTAGCCAATGGACTCGGTTATTCGACTTCGTGGAGCGCAAGGACCTCCCTCCGGTTCCCTTAAATCCGTCTGCCCCCGGTCCAGTAACCGGCTTCAGCCTCATCGAAGGCGAACAGGAAGGTAGTCTATTGGCAAGATGGGACCCCCCTTCATGGTCCTTTCTGCCGGACCTCGGGGCCCAAGCTGTGTACACCTTTACGGTCAATGGCGGAAGCATAGTGGAGAAATTTCTGACGGCCGATACATCAATCAAGATAAAGGGCCTGCAGGCTGGGGTTCCGTACACCTTTGCGGTCTCGGCTACAAACGGGCAGCATACTGGGCCTAAAGTGGAGGAAACGTGGACTACAGCGGCTTGTACCCGCTGCGGCGGTGGCCCTAGCATGTTCTGATTGTGATGGTCGTCGTCAAGTGGCCTGACGGACTTCCTATACCTTTCTGTTGGATCCGCCCCCTTTGATTCGCTGGCAGCGATGAAGCTGATCCACTGGGCTACCAGCGACCTGGCCGGAGGTTTCTTTTTGGGTATCAGTCTGGTGAAAGACCTCTGGGCGTACGCTCAGAGGTCTTTGGTTTAAATGGGTTTTCAGCTTTGCAATCATGCCGATTGAAGAACCGGATGGCAGAACG
>CAIWHS010000445.1 GCA_903912515.1 uncultured Planctomycetaceae bacterium | reverse complement strand
TCAATCGGCCTGATCACCAAAGCTGAAAACCGAATGAGACCGATGACCTCTGGACCTGTGTCCAGAGGTCTTTCGCCGGACGAATACTTTTATTCCAACATTGACAAATCAACTTGAATCGGGGGGCCTGGTTGCAAAATAACCGGTTTTTTGGCGGACCGGCCTGATGATCGCTTCGTCACTTCTACTGTGCCCTTGCCTGGTTTCAAGTTGGCAAGCAAATATGTTCCGTTTTCATCTGTTACAGCTTTTTCCAGCTCTTTACCCTTGTCATCCTTAAGGATAACAGTGAGCCCCTTTTGGGGCCTTCCTGCTTCAGTCACGGTGCCCTGTACTGCAGGAGCTGGCGGAGCCAATTTTTCATTGACAGCAATGGTCTTTACCCATGCAGTCTCGAGCCCGGCACCATTAACTGCTCTGAGGTTGATGGTCACTGACCCTTTCGCGTCCACAGGGATAATGACCACTGCTTCGGAGGTGTTGCCCGAAGGAATTACTTGAACTGCAGGTGGGGCGAGCGAAGGCGGCATGGTTCCGCTGGGTGCCGGAGGTGTGGGCGATCCAATGTAACCGCTAACAGATGTGATGCCTGATTCAGGGTCAGTTACCAAGAAGGCAAACCGGTTAGTGGACCCGGGGCCCACGATTTCAGGTAAACCGAAGAATTGCCCGAATCGAGGTGGGGTGGGATCGATAATAATATCGGATTGCCTTGCGGTAATCAGGGCGCCTTGAGCATCTAAAAGTTCGAGCCGAATTTTTTTGCGCCCTCGAAGCCCGGTCGTTTGCCATTCGCGTTTCCATGGGCCTTCATCACAGGAAAATTCCCAAGCTCCTTTTTCCCCAGGTTGGAGAATGGCAACGGTTTTCATTGGGCCGGGAAGAAGTTCAATTTTTTCGGGATTGTTGAATTGATCGCCTCCCAACAATGTAAGGCGCATAGTGGACCCAGATGGAGCTTGACTTGCCCAGGCTTCCAGGGACAAAACGGGGTCTTGGCTGATGGTTGATTCGGCAGGATTTGAAGGTTTGGAGGGAATAGCAGACTTGGCCCTGAGTCCAAGCGCCGGCAAGCGAAGCAGTTCAGCGCTTTGTAGCGGTCCACCCGGTTGAAAATCGGCGTTAAAACGATAGGTCATGGGTAAGCCATCAACAGATAAAGTGAACTGGCTCATTTCGGATGAGTTGCCTGCCACAGAAACACCGAATGCCTCGAGAACCAAAATGGATTTGCCATCAGGAGGCACAATTCCGGAAATGTTGCCAGAAGCGGAGGTAATTGGAGACCCTGGAAGGTCACCATCGAGAATGATTTGGACTCGGCATGGTGGTGAGTCCTTAAGTGCTCGTTTGGCGCGAAGGCTGACGCGCAAGCGACTTTTGCGGGAAGGCCCCGGACCAGAAGATGAATCAGTATTAGTTTCAACAGAGACTAGTTCAACTAGGTCAGCAGGATCGATACGGTTAATTCGCAGGGTTCGTGTGGCAACGGGTTTGTCACTTAATGCCGGATCGCGAATTTCAATTTGAATCTGGCCGGGAAGTTGGATCGGGTAACCGCCCTGAACTGCATCAACACTTTTTACCGCTGGGGGGGATGATTGCGAATTATCTTTAGAATTATCCAGAACCGTTTTAGACGAAAGAGCGATTGGTGTGGCAATGCCTGAAATGGTACTCAAGGGAACAGGGCCAAGAAGAACACCAACGGCAAGTTGTTGAACGCTAAGAGTATAGGAAGCAGGTTTACCACTTTCCTGTTTGATTTTTGGAAAGATCGATTGAATTGAACCCGAACCGCGCAGGTTAAGCTCGCTTCCAAGCGCTATTCCGCCTTCTGTTTTGTCGTAAACAAATATGTTAGGTTTGCTGCCATCGTCTTCCGCTTCGATTGTGATTCGACTGAACCAGACTTTTTGATTAACTTGAAATTCCAGAACAAAAACGATCGGCGTCTTGGTGACAATTGAGCCGGTTTCCGGAAGCCTTTCAATTGCAACATCCAGTGTGCCGCCAGTAGATGTCTTTATTTGCGAAAGAACTTGACCACTAAAAGGAAAAGTTTCACCAGGAATTAGCCTGATTTCAAGCTTTGCAAGATCTGTTTCAGAGATGCCCTCATTAGACCAGGGAATAGTGATTATTACAGGCTTTGAGGTAACAGGGGGAGCTGTTGGTGTTGGAGAATCCACAGAAAGTCCATAGTTGGGCAGTAAATCAAATTTGGCTCCATAAACGCCAACAATATCAGCATTAAATTCACGGTCTATCCCAAGGCGACTACTATGCCGAAGTTTTGAAACTACCCAGCCAAGATGGTTTAGACGGTCTTCGTTATCCTTGATAAGCAACGGGTTCTTGTCAGGGTCGTCAAGGGCTATGTTAGAAATCCAACCTGGATATGCCATGTTTATTCGAAATGACATCCGTTTATCTTTAAGGAGGGCTGCGGGTATGTCGTACATAAAGGAATCACGGAAAAATTTATTACACGATGCCCATAATGCTTTTTTTTCTGTAATATTATCAAATTGTTCCCGAAGGGATCGGCGTCCAAGGTTGGGGAAATGGAAGGCGTTACCCGGGGTTGTACCGTCCTTGCCTGGGATGTCCTTTTTTTGCAGGAGTGAGCTCTGATTCGAATTGTTGACATCTAAAATTGAGGATAATCTCTTGCCAGATTTTACCTCAGAAAGAATGTTTTCAACTTCAAGCTCAGGGTCGATTGAAAAAGAGCGCATTAAGTCGGGATTCATGAATTTTAATGATATAATTCCTAAGAGAATTCTCTGGAGAAATGGGATATCTCTTTCATTCAAGCCACCTTGGGATGGTTTGTCATAAGGGGTTGGGTTAGGGGGGGCAAACCCGGCCAACATTTCGCTGGCTTCTTTCTTCAAGGTGAGCTGGGCAGTTTTGTCGGCAACACGGAAATATACAGTTATCAACCTTAATCGATCCTGAAGGCTGATTCGTCCTAGTCTCAAGTTTGCATTGAGGTCTTGAAGAACGGCCGGCGATGTTAGGTCATTCGTTGATAATTTTTCAAAATCGGCAATGCTTGAAGAGTTAACAAGTATGTGAACCCCTTCATAAGCTTTGGCTAAATCATCAACTGCTATTCTCAAAAGTGATACAACTGCATTTGCTTTACTAAGGGTTTTCTCATTTTTGATAGAATCTAGGTCTGAAAGCCTGTCAAAAACCACGATTGCACTTTTGCTGCAATTATACCAACCGGCCGGAAATTCGATTGGGGATATCTGATAGGAGGCAATATCCTGCAAGGTAAGCCATAGGATCTGGTAGGCATCTAGCAATACGGTGTTGATCCCTTCTAGAAAAGTTGCGTATTTTTCTGCATCTGCAAAAAGATCCAATGCCGCGACACCATGACTGGCCATGCAGTTTTCGGTCAACCAGGTTCCTGCCATGCACTGTTCAGCCATTTTATCCATGATAAAAGGCATGCGGGAATATACCCGCCATTTTGATGATACTTTTGAGCATAAAAGATTGATTTTTATGCATTCTCTTACAATTATGGGATCAAATTTAGGCGAATTGCAAAGCGAGGCAAGGCGATCAAGCAGTCTTGCCTCAGAGGTTTTTAGGCTCTTGTCATCCATGGCAAATCGAAGCATCTTGGCCAATAATAAGAATTTGTTTGCTGACAAATTAGGAATCACCAGGGTGCTGTTGACAAAAATATTTTCAATATCATTGCCGGAAAGATTTGGGTGTGACTTGGTAAATTCCTGGACAAGCTTCGGAACTAACTGGTTCCATTCTTGTTCATTTGCCGGAAAAGATTTTTGAGCTTGGACCAATGTGGAAATACTAGCAATGGCAGCAGGATTATCCCGGATTAATCCGGCTTCCAAAAGCATTCCAAGATTCGAATAGACGCTGGGAACCGTGGTGGTCTGAACAGCCTTTTGCATTTGTTGTTTGATCTGTTCCAAAGCAAAGGTTATGCGGTCGGAGTAGCGTTCAGGTTCAAGCCCAAGGAGATAACAAAGAAGTGCGTTGCGAGCAATTGAAGCGGTACGATTTAGAATCCTCGGATACTCAATTTGCTTGCCTTCTGCTACCCACCTGTCATGAAGTTCCCAAGCTTCTGTGATGATTGTAGGAACGGATTTTGATAATTGTTTAGAAGGGTTGTCAACATTATCTTTTGAATTATTAGGCACAGTTGAGCCTGCACTAGTCTTGTCTTTGACAAGTTCTGTCGATTTACTTTGGTCTTTTTCCTTGCCTTTGTCACTTTTTGATAAAGGTGATTCTTTATCCTTGTCATTTTTTACTAAATTTTCGTTAATTTTTACTCCATCGGGATTTGGTTTTTGATTTGTTTTGGTTTCATCATCTGTAGCATTGTCTTTGTCGTTTCCAATCCATCTTTTTTTCAAATTAGGTAGAATCTTCAAACTGTCCTCAAAGGTGGTTGCTACCGTGCTTGCAATAGCCTGGCTTGGAACGAATCGAACTTTTGGAATCGCCAAGAGCATATCTTTTTGATTTGGAAAGCTTTCACCTAATATTTGCGGTATCTGGCGTTCAAGCTCGTTTTCCTCAACCCAGCGGTCAACATGGGGAAACATAACAGTATTAAGATCAGACAGGTAAACCTTGCCTAGTCGATTGATACTTGATTTTTTGTCGCTTGGGAGTTTTCCATTCAATGCAAGTGCGAAAAAATAGCAAAAAACGCTGTG
>CAIWHS010000444.1 GCA_903912515.1 uncultured Planctomycetaceae bacterium | reverse complement strand
TTACGAGAAGCAAGGGGAACTGGACTTGGCCAAGAAGCACAAGGCGCTTGCGCAAGAATCTAAGAAGTAAAAAGGCAATTTCGCTATTTATTACACTGAAATGAGCTTGGCGCCGTCTGGGGAAATCAAACACCAGCGGCGTCTACATTTTGGGAACCAAGCCCTCGCAATTATTTATCCAGAAAAAACACAGGGGCCCGCATCCCCCATATTTCCCCCTTTGGTCTTACAGAAATCTACGCCATTCAGGCAATCGGCCAATCACCATCGTTTGGCAACTGGACACCCCGATGCCAGCCAGGCTATTCCGCCAGGTCGGGCTGGAGGGAATGGATTGACCATCAATCCTTTTTCGCCGCGCTCTGCCATTCCAGACCTAACGATGTAAGCATGTCCCTGCGGGCCAAGACAGCCCAAGGGCTGGCGGGAAATTTGTCGATCAATTTTTTCAAGTCGGCCTTCTGATCCTTTTCAGCCTGTTTGCCAGCGCGGTCGCCGCGCAGCTTGATGGTGCTAGCCAATCGCCAGCCGGAATGTCCTTTCTCAATAGCCGGAAGCTCCTTGCGCATGGAACCAAGCGCCGATTGGTACTCGTATAAATTAGCTATTTGCGCCTCCAGCCTGGCCTTCAAAAACAAGTAATGGGCCTGCAAGCGTTTGGGCTCGTTGCCCACATCCTCGCCCAACTCTTTCAGTGTCTCATAGTCGCCCTCAACCATCGCAAAAACCTTGGCCATATCTTTCTGGTTAGTTTCGATGCTGGCCTTGAAACGGGCATCATCTACCGGCTTAGTATAAAAATCAACCATGGCCTCCAGATTCACCTTTTTTTGGCGGCGAACATCCATCACCAAATTTTTCAGGTCTGGTGGCGGGTCTATACCAGAGATGGCCCAGAGGTTGATTTGCGCTTGCTTCATCGCCTTATTTAACGGTGTTTCGGCTACCGGATTGTCGCGGTATTTCGAAGCCTCTTCCACCGTCATCACGGGCAGAGTCTCCAGATGCAGTCCGGTTTCTGCCCGACCGCGCCTGATGGGCGGCAGCGCCAGTTCTTTCAGAACCTGTGCATTGAGGTCGCGCCCGGCCTTGTTTTCCACTTGTGTGCGTGCCAGAACCGGCGATGGAGGCGGTGGCTCTGCCTCATCATATTTTGCGCCATCGGCTGAGGGTTTTCCGGCGGCTGACACTTTCATGATGGCGGGTTTACCATCCCGTTTGGTGCTCTCCAGCCTTTCGGAAAGTGGGCGGATGGGCGCCTTCACCCCCTTCAAAACACCCTGGTTCACCTTTTCAACGAGGTCTGCCACCGGCAACGGGTCATCGGGTGTCAGGTCGCGCGTGAGTTGAGAATTGAGAACTTCGGAAATAGCGAAAGGCAACACGCCCATCGGCTCCTCTTCGGTCTCGTAAGAGTTCTGGTCTTTGCCACAGGCCAAAACCACTTCCACCCCAGGGGGTGGGGTGAGGGCGATTTTCTCGAAAGCCTCCGGTAACGGGTCGCTACCTGGACGCTCATGGCCAATCACCGGGTTGAACCGAAAGACATCAAGAACCAACACCTTTTGACGGGCAGGGCTAGCTTTGAGTTTTTCGAAAACCCAATCAAGAGGAATGAGGGTAGATTCTTGTATTAGGTCCCCGTCCAAGGGTGCGAGGTAAGCCTTGTCCCCCACCATGGTCGCATGGCCTGTGAACCAGACCAACGCCTGGTCCTGCTTGCGGCAAGAGGAGCAGAAGTCTTCCACTGTTTTTTCGACATTCTTTTTTAGCGGCACAGGGCCACCTTGGATGGCATCTGACAATTGAGCAATTTGGTTGGCGGGAAATCGCCAACCCACCTGCAAGGCCCGGCCTAGCTTATCTAACCCTTTCCATGAATTGGCATAACCCTGCTGGACCGGATTGGCATAGAGATACTCATTGATTGCAATCAAAAGCGCCCTACGGGGAAATGTAATGGCCGGGGCGGCAGGATTTGGCAAGCCTTTATCCCCATCAGCCTTTTGACCATTTCCATTGACCGGATTTTTAATTGAAGAATGTGATTTTTCAACATTGCTGGCGATCTGCCTCGCCTCTTGCACTTCTTTGTCACGGTCAAGGACCACGCGCCAAGAATAGATTGCCCCAGCCACCATGGCAGCGGAAAATAGTATCAAAAAAGCCAATAACAAAAGATGCGTCAGGCTAGGCTTGGCCCCCACGGTTTTTCGGAAATCAGAAGTGTTTGGCTGGCCCGATGGGTAACCCACATTGCTGGCGGATTTTTCGGTTGAAGTTGCAATTGAAGAAAGGGCCGGCAAATTCAGGGGAGGAACATTCGGTAACGGGTTGGGGTGAACCGGTGGTTTAACCTGCAGGTTTTTGCCGCACTTGGCGCACCGGAAAAGTTTCCCAATCATTTCAGGTGTAACCGACAACTTTTGCTGGCAGCCGGGACATCGAATAATGTGGCCATTTGAATTGCTAGCTTCCGACATAAAGCCACCCTATCCTGAAACAAACTAAAGGCACACCATTCCCCTTACTTAGAATACGGGCAAAAAAATGGCAGGTTTCAAAATGAAGCTGACCAAAAAGTATGTCCAGTTGACTGAATGGCCTCTGAATTGCGCCAAACCAAGAAAATCCTACATTTTTGGCACTGTGGCCGCTTGACCTTTGCCGATTGGAAGGCTATTAGTTCAAAAGATATTTGTTTCAACAATGTTCTACAGGCAATCCAATCATGGTCACACAAGCTGCACGCCGTACGCAGGTTCTGGTTTTAGGTGGGGGGCCCGCTGGCGCCACTACAGCTGCCCTTTGCGCCCAAAATGGCTTGGAAACCATTCTTCTGGAACGCGAAAAAGGGCCTCGTTTTCACATTGGCGAATCGCTCATGCCTGATAGCTATTGGACTCTCAAGCGCTTGGGTGTGCTGGATCAGATGAAGGCTTCTCGTCACACCGTGAAATACTCGGTCCAGTTCGTCACCGAAACCGGCAAAGAATCGCAACCTTTTTATTTCTTCGAAAACAACCCTCACGAATGCGCGCAGACCTGGCAGGTTGTGCGCAGTGAATTTGACAGCATGCTGGTCGACAACGCAGCGAAGCATGGTGCCACTGTATTGCAGGCAACTCGCGCCCTTGATGTTTTAACTTGCCCAAACGATCCCACCAAAGTGATCGGCGCCCGCGCTCACCAGCAGGGGTTTGGCGAGTTTGATATTTATGCCGATGTGGTGGTCGATGCGACTGGTCAAAGCTCGCTCATTTCTAACAAGTTCAATCTGAAAGTTGCAGATTCGCTGCTGCGTAACGCCAGCGTTTGGACTTATTACAAAGGCGCATCCCGAGAAGGCGGGCTAGATGAGGGTGCAACCTTGGTTCTGGCCCTGCAAAAGAAAAAGGGTTGGTTTTGGTACATCCCCTTGGCAAACGACATTGTGTCGGTGGGCGTGGTAGGCGCTATGGATTACTTGCTGAAAGGCCGGGGTGATCTAGAGACGATCTTCAACGAAGAGCTTGAACGGTGCCCGGGAGCGAAGCGTCGGGTCATGGCAGGCCAACGCAGCGGTGGTTTCCACACCACCAAAGACTTCAGTTACAAATCAAGCCAAGTGGCCGGGAATGGCTGGGTTTTGGTGGGAGACGCTTTTGGATTTCTTGACCCGGTTTACAGCTCCGGTGTTTTTCTTGCCCTCAAAAGCGGCGAGTTTGCAGCCGATGCCATCAAGGGCGCATTTGACAGCAACGATTTCTCGACCCAGCGGCTTGGTGCTTGGGGGTCAAAGTTCCTCACCGGCATGGACCGAATGAAACGGCTGGTTTATGCCTTTTATGAAGGGTTCAACTTTGGCTCCTTCATTCGAAAGCATCCCGAGATGAAGCGACACTTGATTGATCTGTTGATTGGTGATCTTTTTAAAGACAGTGTTGATGAGATCATTGAGCCATTGGATGCTATGCGGGCTGAATTTCGGGCCTCGCAGGCGATTGAAATGGCCAAGGAAGAGGAGATGGCGAACTCGATTTAATCTTTCGACTGCAATCAAAATTCCATTTTGCTAATCTGATTGAGCGCCCGGTGCCGCAGGTATCCGGGCCTGCTTTTTGCCCCAGCCAAAATAGGTCTGGGGTGTTCTTATTTGCAGACCTCAAACGCCGATACCATGGCCAAACGCGTCAAAAAAAATGATGAGCCGGACGACGGCCAAACAGCCCCGGTAAAACCGCGCCCTAAGGCAATCAAAGCCACTGCGGCTTCACCTGCGCCGTCTTCCACCTTTGACCCCCACAGCCTGGCAGATTTCGCTCGCGAACTGGGCAAGCAACCGGTTTTGGAGCCTATTTTTCGAGAACTGCTGGCAGGAAATAGTGCCACGATTGATGGGGCGTGGGGCTCTTCCTCGGGCCTGGCCGTGGCGGCCCTTGCCAACCACTGCCCAGGTGTGCTGATGGTTGCCTTGGCGCACCCGCGGGACTTGGAGCCTTGGCGGCAGGAACTGGAATGCTTCACCGGGGGCACCGCCAAAATTTTTCCAGCCCTGAGCTGCTTGCCAGGCGAAGAAGAACGAATCGACCCGGCCACACCGGCCCGATTGCGAGCCCTGGGAGCGTTGGCGGGTGTGGGAGAACGGCCCAAAATTCTTCTAACCAGCGTGCATGCCCTTCTTCAGCCCGTCGCCAGCCCGCAGTCCCTGGATGCCAGACGCAGGCGCATCGAGCGGGGCCAAACGGTTGAGATGGAAGAACTGCTCAATTGGCTAGTGGGGGCGGGCTACCGTAATTCCGATGCGGTGGAATTACCGGGTGATTTTGCCAGGCGGGGTGGCCTGATAGATGTTTGGTCGCCTGAAGCCGGCTCACCGGCACGGCTTGAATTTTTCGGTGACGAAGTTGATTCCATTCGGCATTTTGCCGCGGATGACCAACGCAGCTTGGGCCAAGTGGAATGGGCCGACCTGCTGCGTGTGCAGACTGACGAGGTTTCCAAGTCCACTGGCAAACCACTGGAAAAAACCAAGGCGCATTTGGTGGAGCACCTACCGCAACACTCGTGGGTGGTTTGGGTTGAACCGCGCGATATGCGAGAGCAAGCCGCCAACCTTTGTGACCGCTCGGGCAAGATCGCGGGTTTGTTTGGCGTCGACCAAATGCAACAGGCACTTGCCAGCAGGCCAAGCGTGGCCCTTTCGGCAATGCCCGCAACCAGCGTAGAAGAAACCTGCCACTTGGCAGTGGAATCAGTCGAACGCCTTTCGGGCAATATCCAGCGGGTTCGTGATGAACTGGACGAAGTGGCCCGACATGACAAGGTGCTTGTCGCCTGCTCAAGCGACGGCGAAATGGATCGGTTGCGAGAAGTGCTTTCTGCCGGCAAGGTAGCCCAGGCTAATCGTTTGCGCATTGTGAGAGGCACCCTGCGGGCAAGCTTCCGCGTCATTCCGGTTGAAAACCAGCTGGATGGGCCGGAGGGGTGGGTGCTTCTTGGCAGCCAAGACCTGTTCCACCGAGAGTTGGTGGGTGGTGTCGCATTAGCGCCTGAAAAAACCATCGCCAAGCGCCGGGTAGAATCCCGCGCTATCGATTCGTTTCTCGACCTCACTCCTGGGGACTTGGTTGTCCATGTGGCCCATGGAATCGCGCGGTTTTTGGGAATGGAACTGCTTGACCGCCAGGCGGCCACGACCAACACCGGCAGCAGGGGGCCAACGCCCACTGAAGCAGCTGAGGAGGCGGCAAGGGCCGGGCGCGCCGAAGAGCATTTGGTCCTTGAATTCAGGGAAGGCGTGCGGGTGTTTGTGCCTGTTTCGCGCATTCATCTGGTGCAGAAATATGTCGGCGCATCAGGTGAAGGTGTCGAACTTTCTCGTTTTGGTTCAGTCGCTTGGCAGAAGAAGAAAGACAAGGCAGCCGAAGCGGTGATTGACCTGGCTGCGGACATGATCAGTCTGCAGGCAACACGGGCCGCCAACCCGGGAAGGGCATGGCCCCAAGACAGCGAATGGCAGCGCGAGTTTGAGGCTTCTTTCCCCTTCAAGGAAACCGAAGACCAATTGGTGGGCCTGCGCGAGATCAAGACCGACTTGGAACGACCAAGGCCGATGGACCGGCTAATTTGCGGAGATGTGGGATTCGGCAAAACCGAACTTGCTTTGCGGGCAGCCTTCAAGGTGGCCGACGCCGGCGGGCAGGTGGCGGTCCTGGTTCCAACTACGGTGCTAGCAGAGCAGCATTACCGCACCTTTAGCAGCCGCATGGCAGAATACCCATTCACCGTGGCCTGCCTGAACCGTTTCCGCGGCCAGGCCGAACAAAGGCGCATCGTGCAACAACTTGCCGAGGGCTCGGTCGATGTGGTTGTGGGCACCCACCGGCTTGTCAGCCAAGACATCCGGTTCAAGGACTTGGGCCTTGTGGTCATTGACGAGGAGCAGCGCTTTGGCGTTGAGCACAAGGAGAGGCTGAAGCTTCTGCGCGAAAAGGTGGATGTACTCACCATGACAGCCACCCCCATCCCCAGAACGCTACACCAGGCACTGCTGGGCATTCGCGATATCAGCAATCTGGAAACGCCGCCCCCGGACCGGCAGCCTGTCGAGACAAGAGTTTTGCGATTCGATGAAAGCCTGATCCGCCATGCGGTGTTGCGGGAACTGAACCGGGAAGGTCAGGTTTTTTTCGTGCACACTCGGGTGCATGACATTCATATTTTGGCCGACCGGTTGAGGCGAATCGTGCCCGAGGCCCGTTTTGTCGTGGCTCATGGGCAGATGCACGGTGACGAACTCGAAGAGGCGATGGTGAAGTTCCTCGAACGCAAGGCAGACATTCTGGTTTCGACCACCATCATTGAAAGCGGCCTCGACATCCCCTCGGCCAATACGATTTTTATCAACGAGGCTGACCACTACGGCTTGGCCGAATTGCACCAATTGCGGGGGCGGGTTGGTCGCTCCAAAGAAAGGGCTTACGCCTACATGATGCTGGACCCAAGCAGGTCCAGTCGCGCCTCGGATGGGCAGGCTGCCAGACGGCTGAAGGCCATTGAGGAATTCACTGCTCTTGGCTCTGGTTTCAAGATCGCTCTGCGCGATTTAGAAATCCGCGGGGCCGGCAACCTTTTGGGCACCCAACAGTCGGGCCACATTGCCGCGGTCGGCTACGAGCTTTACTGCCAACTGTTGGACAACGCCGTGCGCCAAATGCGCAACCAACCTTTGGCTGAACCGCTGGAAGTGCATGTGGATCTGGGGTGGCCCGCCTACCTGCCACGCGATTTCATCCCGGGTCAAAAAGCGCGCATCGAGGTCTATCGCAGGCTGGGACGCGTGCGAACACTTGAAACACTCAAAGACTTTCGTCAGGAAATGCGCGACCGCTTCGGGGCCATTCACCCAACCGTGGAATGGCTGTTCAGGCTGGTGGAGGTACGGGTGCGCGCGGATTGCTGGAAAATCAGCGCCCTGCAGTTTGACCGGTCCCAAGGCGAAAGTGGCCCGGTTGATTTGGTGCTGGTGGGTCGAAACCCACACCTGCTGGCAGAGTTGGGCAAAAAAAGCCCGCGTTTCCGCCGGGCCGATGAAAACCATCTTTATTGCCGCCTAAAGCCCCACGAATTGGCCGAGGATGCTCTGTACGATCTTATCGTCGCGCTCATCCCTGTGCGTAGCGAAACCAGCCCAGCTACGGCCAACCAACCTTTGGAAAGCGCAGGCGACCCGCCGCCCATTTCTGTTTAAACAGCAAGGGCGGCCCAGTGAGGGCCGCCCTTGCTGTTTGTATTGCCCGATTTCTACTTGTCGTTTTCAACCTTCTTCAACACCTTGCCTTGCTCATCAATCGGGCCGGCAGCAACACGATTGAGGCGGTTGGGATGGAGGTGCTTTTCTGCGACAGCCTTAACCCGAGCGGGGTTCACTTTGTTCACCTCGGCCTTGAATGCCGTGAGGTGATCAAGCCCCAGGTTGAAGCGCTCCACTGCCTGCAAACGCTCGGCCAGAGCGGCGCCGCCATCGTATTTGAAGGCAAGGCTGCCGATCAGGTAGCTTTTGGCGTCGTCCACCTCTTCTGGCTTTGCTTCTTCGGTGCGAATGCGGGCTATCTCCTCGCGAAACCTTTTTTCAACCCGGGCGAAGTTCGCCGGATCAGTTCCTATGTAGCAAAGAAAAATACCCGGGCGCAGATCGGCTGAGCCGCTTATTTGCGCGCTCACCGTGTAGGCCAAGCCCTCGCGATCTCTTAAACTGCTTGAAAGC
The DNA here is from genome assembly GCA_903912515.1 of uncultured Planctomycetaceae bacterium. Lineage (GTDB taxonomy): Bacteria > Planctomycetota > Planctomycetia > Gemmatales > Gemmataceae > UBA6894. The sequence continues at coordinate 4,805 of CAIWHS010000444.1, read as the reverse complement.
CTGTCAGTGAAGCCTGGCCCGGTGCCCAAAACATGGTCCATCACCAGCAGAGCATAATAGTCCGGATCATCCCGCCGAATGCCCTGGTGCCCAAGCAAAAACTGAAGCTGGACGGTCTCAGGCATGCTGATCACCTCGCTGACAGTTTGTCCACCGGTTGGAATGGGCGACGACAGAGTTGGAAGGGCGGGCGCTGGCTTAGCAGGCCAATCTTTGGTCAAAGAACGCAGGGTCTGCTCCATCTCCCTGGAGTCGAAATCTCCCACCAAGGTCATCACCAGGTTACCCGGGGTGAATACCTTGGCATGGAAGTCTTGGACATCTTCCCGGGACAACTTTTCCACGGTTTCACGTGTGCCAGCACTTCTTCGGCCCATTGGATGACCAGCTCCGTAGACAATTCTCGCCAAGGCCTCGCGGGCCCGCAGGAGCGATTGTTTTTCAGACTCGAGTATTTCTGAAACCTGCATCTTTTTATTGCGCTCAAAGGCATCCTTGGGAAAAGAGGGGAATTCCAAGGCTGCAAGCACCAGTTCAAGAGACCGCTTTGACTGAGGGGTCAACACCCTCAGGCTGGCCCCGGCCGCGCTGATTCCCACTTGGGCCCCCATGGCCTCCAGTTCTTCGGCAAAGGCCTTGCCATCCATTTTCAAGTCGCCTTTCGAGATGCCCTCCTCCAATAGGCCTCCCGTCAGTTGCGCTAGGCCAGCCTTGTTATTTGGTTCGTACAGACGCGCTTCGCGCCAACGGGCTGACAGGTTGACAACCGGTAGGTCCCTGCGCTCAAGCAACCACACAACAGCACCACTTGGCAGCTCAACGCGACGGGCCCCGGCAAGCGGATTGCCTGCCGTAGCGGCCCCTTGATCCAAGGAACGCTTGGGCACATTAGAACGACCCGGCTTGGAAGGTTTGCCTGCGCCACCACCAGCTCCGTCCCCGCCTGTGGGAATGGACACCACCTTGGCCCGATTGTTGAGCCCAAGGTATTTTTTTGCGGCGGCCTGAACCTGGGCAGGGGTGACCTGGCTAATACCTTCCAAATAAGCCTTTGCCTGCGCTATTCCATCTCCATCGCCCAGCACCAGGCTCATGGCCACACTTTGGGCAAGTCCGTGCACCGTGTCACGTGAATAAATGCTTTGGGCCAGCAACTGGCGTCGGACCCTGTCGAGTTCTGCTTGTCCTACCGGGCTTTCAAGCAGCTTTTCAATTTCCTCGTCGATGATCTTTTCTGCCCGGGCCAGATTGGCGCCGGCCACCAATTCCACCTGCACCCCCAACCATCCGGGATAACGCCCGGTGTCGTTGGTGGCACTGGCACCGCTGGCAATTTCTTCCTTTTCAACCAGCCGCTGGTAGAGCCTAGAACTTTTGCCATCGGCAAGGATGCTTGAGGCAAGATCCAATGCGGGCTCATCGGGGTGGTTGCGCGCCACAGTGGGATAGCCGATCAAAACCCTCGCCACCTCGAATTTGGAAGGCATGGTTTTGCGTGCCGGCAGTTGTGGTTTTTCGGCGGGCAGCTCCATACGGGGTGGCAACTTGGCAGCAGGAATTTTGCCGAGGTGTTTTTTAGCTTTTGCTAGGGCATCGGCAGGGTCAATGCCGCCCGCAATGACCAACAAGGCGTTATTGGGGTGATACCAACGGGCATGGTGGGCCAAAATGCCCTTGGCTTGGGCGGCGCGAACATGGGAGGCCTCACCAATCACCGAGTGGCCATATGGCCCCTTGGGGGTGAAAATCAAAGGCAAAATCGCCTTATACTCCAAGTCCCAAGGCTCATCCTCGTTCCGCTTCAGCTCCTCAATCACCGCGCCCTTCTCTTGCTCGAATTCGTGTTTGCTGTCGATGCGAAGGTTGCGGATACGGTCGGCCTCAATTTCCAAAGCCTTTTCCCAGCGGTCGGCTGCGAAATCGAAATGGTAGGCGGTCACATCCTCCGAGGTGAAAGCATTGTTTGCACCCCCGTTTTTCAAAGTGGCGCGGTCAATGTCTCCCGGCATCAGCTTGTCGGTGCCCTTGAACATGAGGTGTTCGAGGTAATGGGACAGGCCAGTTTGGTCCAGTAACTCGTCGGCAGAGCCCACTTTGTATATCAACATGGTGGTGACGGTGGCAGCACCTGGCATGGGAACCAGCGCCACGCGCAGGCCATTTTCAAGTTGGTGGGTTTGCACCCGGTCGTAAAGAGCCACAGCAGACTTGAGAAGTGGATCTTGGGCCCAAGTCGGTTGCAGTAGCCCCGCCATTAAGGCCGCTAGGGCCATTAAAAATCGCATCATGATGTGCCACCCTCCATGGAAATGAAATTGAACCGGCAGCTATTTGGATGAGGGCCCTTGTTCGACGCCAACCAACTCTGCGGGTGTGTTGCCCGCCGGGTTGGCCCGAATTTCCTTCAGGCGCCTGTGGATCTCCATCTCTTTGCGGTGCTGTTCAAGATTGGGTTTGATACTGCCAAAATAAACCGCCGCCCCCAAGGCCAGCATGGCCAAGAATTCGAAACCAAAAACCCAATAAATCTCCTGATAGGTCCGCGGCCCTTTACGTGCACGGTAAAATCGCGGATTGAACCGCCAAAGCTGCCAGCCTTCACTTTGGGAAGGCTGGGAAGGCAAACCTTGTCTTTCATCCTTCGTCATGGCCCATATCTCCCAATCCTTACCCTGTTAGCTTAGGTAGGTCAGCCGACTTTTGGCCAATCGCCTTACCCTTCTGCAACTGAAGGGCCGACCGAAGAAACGGACTGCTAAGCAACAGTTCCCCTATAACAGGAAGAATGTTTTAAGGTATCTTGGTAGTTGAGCTTAGATTGCAGGCAAGGTTTCATTTCCACGCACCCCAGGAGCGTCAGGCGTGAGCCAGGACCGCATAGGCGAGTATTTGCAACAATTTGCTGCCACCCGCCAGCAGATGATGGACCAACTGCGCAAAACCATCGTTGGCCAAACGGTGGTGATCGAGCAGATTTTGGCCGGAATTTTCACCCGCGGGCATTGCCTTCTCATTGGTGTGCCGGGGCTTGCCAAAACCCTGCTTGTGAGCAGCCTTTCCGAGATCATGGAGCTGTCCTTCAAGCGCATCCAGTTCACCCCCGACCTGATGCCCACCGACATCACAGGCACCATGATTTTGGATGAGTCTTCCGGCCGTCGCGAGTTTCGTTTTGTAGCTGGGCCAATTTTTGCCAACATTTTGCTTGCAGACGAAATTAACCGTACTCCACCCAAAACTCAGGCGGCCCTGTTGCAGGCTATGGCCGAGCGCGAGGTGACCGTGGGACAGGAAACCCACAAGCTCCCTGAGCCATTCTTTGTGATCGCCACCCAAAATCCCATTGAGCAAGAAGGCACCTACCCCCTTCCCGAGGCTCAGCTAGACCGATTCATGTTCACGGTTCGGGTGGATTACCCCAGCTTGGAGGAGGAGAAAAAAATCCTCCAGACCACCACCCGTTCGGGCGAAAAAGAAAAGTTGGAAAAGATTCTTTCGAACAAAGCGATCATGAATTTGCAAAAGCTGGTTTTGAGTGTGCCCGTGGGCGAATATGTTTTGGACTATGTGGCCCGCTTGGTGCGTGCCACTCGTCCGGGCACCCCGGATGCGCCCGACTTTGCAACCAAATGGCTGGATTTTGGTGCCGGCCCGCGGGCGGGACAAAATCTTGTGAAGGCCGGCCAGGCATTCGCTGCCATGGACGGCCGCTATTCGGTTTCAATCGATGACATCCGTAGAGCCGCCGAGCCAGTGTTGAGGCACCGAATTGGCGTGAACTTTCAGGCCCAGGCTGAAGGCAAGAAAGCGGAAGATATAATCACAAAGCTTTTGGAAGTGATTCCAGAACCACAGTTGGACCGTTATTCCAAAGTTGGCAAGCGCTAGCCTAACGGATCACTGGTTTTTTTGCCAAATTTGGCGGGAATTTGATATTTTGTCGCCTATTAGTTAATTTCAGCCCCATTCCTGCCTAAGGGTCTTCTAATTCTCTGTTGCCGTCAAAAGCCGTGCCCGGTTGAAGCAATACAATGGCAAAACATCCAGTTTTTGTAGGGAGGTCTATCTTGGCAAGTTTCCGTGTGCTTTCAGCTTTTTCATGCCAAAATCTGGTTTCATGGCAAAACATCGCGAATCTAACGCATGGGTTGGCATTGGGATTGGTTTTGGTTTCGGTGGTCAAATCGACAGCCGCTGACAATGATCTAACTCCAGCCCAAATTGCCGAATCGGCTTCGGGTATTCCTGACCAAGCGAAAATGACTCCATTCGCCAAGCAGGTTCCAGTGATTTTTGTCACTCGCGACCCGCGGAAACCCGAAGTATGGGCCAACCTCAAGCAATTCTGGAACACCGGCAAGGCTGAAGCGGTTGACCCAGCCACGGGCGACAAGGTCACCCGCGATGTTGTTTTCATCAAGGTGCCATTGGGACTGAACAGTGCCCCACCAGTGCCAACCGAAAATCCGCTAACCGCAGAAAAGGTGATGCTTGGCAAAAAGCTCTATTTTGACACCGTGATTTCATCCAACGGCAAAGTGTCCTGCGCCTCTTGCCACAACCCTGCGTTGGGCTTTACCGATCAGTTGAAAACCTCGACTGGCATTTTCGACCAAAAGGGAGGAATGAATGCTCCCACAGTCTACAACAGCGGCTACCACCTTTTGCAGTTCTGGAACGGCCGCGCGCCAACTTTGGAACACCAAGCCCAAGGGCCGCCCCAAAACCCGCTTGAAATGCATGATGGCAAGGGAAATCCCTGGTATCAGGTGGTGGGCCGTTTGCGCAAGAACCCTGAATATGTC
>CAIWHS010000443.1 GCA_903912515.1 uncultured Planctomycetaceae bacterium | reverse complement strand
CGCCATGGCAGAATTTGGTTGGCCCCACAAAAACTCAACAAAACGATTCGTCTTCGTGAACCAGCTCTTTGGCTTGGGGTCACCCAACTTCTAATTCTCGTTGGCAGCTTTCTTTCAATTGCGGAATCCGGGCACGGAGGATGGTTAACAGTAGGGTTCCTAGCCCAGGCAATAATTCTGTGGTTAGTTCGAGGGAACTCTTCTAAAATCCTGGCCCATTTGCAAACTATTGGTAGTGGCATAGGTGGTGGTTTGGCCCTGCTAGCAACCGCTGAAACCCTAGATAACCAAGGTCTTGTATTCGACTATTTGGGCACAATCTCCTCCCTCGGTTATTTCATTCCCGGCGCCCTAGTTGGTTTGGCTATTCGCCAATTGGTTTTTGGTCTCCGAACAGAACCACAGCATAATGACACCCGAATAGCACTTGCCATATTTGGCATTCCAATAATTTCAAATGCCAGCTTTGCTTTGAATCCCAATCGCACAGTTTGCGAATTGCTTTTAGCCACATTTTCCTGTGCGATTTGGCCCATTTTGGCATGGTTTGGAGCCAGCCATTGCGGGAAGGATCAAAGGCACAAATCTCGCAAATGGCACGAATTATCGCTATGCCTTGCTCCTCTTCCAGTTTCGATGGGCCTAATTTCGCTATTAGGGCTTGGCACCCTTGACTTAACCACAGTTTTCGCAACACTTCTTGCGGGCACCACCCTTACTGCAGGTTGGTGTTTAATTGCACCGCAGATGGATATTGATTGGACCCTGCAAGCGCGACAGGCATTTGCCCCATCAGGTCGTCGGCTATTGGTAATCGGCTTGGCATTCCAAATAGTTTTGTTTGGATTGGCTCAACCCAATTCAGGGTCAATCCCACCTGATTGGAAAAACTCTATTGCTTTACTAGGATTTACTGGCAACGCCCTGATTGCAGGTTTGATGGCGCAAGTCCATGGGCCATCCAGGAAAGCAATTCGGCTTCAGTATTTAACCCTTTCCTCTCTGGCCATCTGCGCGGCCTGGTCAGCCTCTTCATTTTCCGATTCTTCAAGCTTCTCCAGAAGTTTGATGGTTTTCTTAGGTATTGCCTTTTTCTGCGCTGGAACACGGAAATGGAAAGGTTTGGCAGATTGGTCTGGGACATTACAAATAGTTGGTTTGGCAATCCCCTTGGCTGTAATGCTCTTGGCCGCTTTTTCCATGGGTTGGTCGGGGGAGGGTAAAGGCCTATTTTCCCATTGGGGAATCGATACTTTTGCCCACGATTGGAACCCTTGGGCCGCAGAGCTTTGTATCTTGGGAATTGCCTATGGGCTCATGGGATCATCTGGGGCCAGCAACCATTGGCACAACTCGATCCGATTGGCATTTCTTGCCTGGTTTTTTTGTGGATGGGCTGGGATTTGCCTCATCATGCAGGGGCCAAGCGCCCAAGGGATGCTTTTGGCTTTTAGCGGCATTTTGATTGGAGCAAGGGTTATGCTCAACCGAACGGCTACCCCCTTCGCAATCGGTCAAGATCCAATCAACCGGGAAGCGGCTTAATAGCCCTTGATTCCACCCAGAGCAGCAATTTTTCCGGAGAGGGAAAGGACCGATACCACCCCAAACCCGGGTGGTCGAACCCCGCCCTTTTTGAACTTCCCTTTGCGACCAAAAGCCAAGGAATCTCTGGCGATTCCGAGAGGCCCTGAATCATCTTTGTCAAACGGTCCTTTTTCCAATCAGCCAAAATTTCCACGAACACCTTTCTTCCATCAGAACGATTTTTCAACAAATAATCGGGAATCCAGAACTGGCTTTCCCCAAAAGGAAGCACCTGGCAACAAGCATCCAATTCCCAATCGTTTTCGGTTGATTGCCAAAGCTTATGTAAACCTTTAATTTCCGGATGCGCAGGAGGCGCCAATCTGTGGCGGTTAGGGAACGGGACTTTTGAACCATGATATTCCCAGATCACTTTTCGGGCTGGCCGTTTCCCCCATATTAATGAGGCGCTGATTTTCGCCTCCTCCACCGCAAGAGCTGTAGGTAAAAAACAAGCAAGGCGGATACCGTACTTGGTGGTGGAATCAAAAAGGCTCATTGGCCCATCGAACCGAATACGAATGTTTTTTTCAGGCTGATCACTATCTGCGGTTAAATCCCAATGCAATTGATGGAATTTAGCTGCGTTAATCAGGTTGCGGATTTGGCGGGTTGAACCTTTTTGAAGTTCAACCTCCAGCCATTCAGACCGGAGCACAACTCCCTGTGCAAGTGCCAGATTATACTCTTCAAGCAAACGCCTAGCGGAAATGTCCTCAAAGGCCGAAATTGTTTCGTGTCCTGGCACATCGGCGTAAAGTGCCTCAAGAAATTCCAGTGAATTCGCTCCAATCTGGGCTGATTCCATCGAGACCAGCTCAGCCCTTTTTTCCGCATCAAATCCGGAATTCTGGCGAAGTATCGCGGCCCTTGCGAACAAGTCGAGCCGAGCCTGCCAGGTAACCTGTTTTTCCGCAGGGACCAAGTGGCACCGAGCTTCCAAAACTCGCGCCAATCCCTTCCATACCACTGGAAGGTCTTCGCCTTCAATTGCCTCAACCATTTCATCGCGAATAAAAGCTATGGGGCTGCCGACCGCACGCCGAAACATCTCCAACAACTCTTCTGCTGATTGTAACCACGCGGAATCACCCTCCGCCAAAAAAGACGGACGGAGACTAGCCTTGTAGACGGTGGCTCGAACCAAATCACTGGTAAGCATCGTGGTTCCGCCTGCGTCTGCTAACAAATTCTTCCTTGGTTCCACGGACCACCAGCTCGTGGAGCACGGCGTTTTTCCCCTCGTGTTTTCGCAAAATCCGTCCCAATCTTTGGACATGCTCACGAACGGTGCCACTGCCAGAGAGAACGATCGCAACACCAGCGGAAGGCACATCCACTCCCTCGTTTAGCACTCGACTAGTGGCAAGAACGGGCAAGCGGCCATCATGGAACGCCTGCAAAATCTCTTTTCTCTCGGCAGGCTTGGTGTGATGGGTCAACGCAGGTACCAAGAAGCGCTTGGCTACCTTGTAAACAGTCGCATTGTCGGCTGTGAAAAGAAGGACACGATCCTTGTGATGCCTTTCCAGCAAATCCTCAACTGCCTGCATTTTTGCCTCGCATTGCTGGAGGATACGCCTTTGAACCAGAAATGATTTGAAAGCCCGCCGCGCTTCAGGACTTCTTGAACTTTCACGGATGAACCTGTTCCATCCCCCGGAAGAACCCAGACTATAGCCTTTGGTTGCAAGATAATCCTTCAAAAGGCATGCTTCATGGTCATATTGCTGCCGTTCCTCACCGGATAAATCGACCCAGACCAGATTAGTTTGGTAGTCAGCCAAATGCTCGCCTGAAAGCTCGTGAATTCCTCTTTCATAAACCAGTGGTCCGATCAGGTCCGCCATTACCACATGGGAACCATCCTCCCTCTCCGGGGTGGCGGTCAGGCCAAGGCGGAAAGGAGCTATCGCCCCGCGAGCCGCCAATTGAGTGGTTGGGCCGGGAAGATGATGGGCCTCGTCAAATACGATCAGGCCAAAGCGGTTCCCCCACTTTTCCACATGCAAGTAAGCGGAATCATATGTTGATACTGTAATTTCACGCCAATCTAGAAAACCACCCCCAGCAAGGCCCACCTCCTCGCCGAAGGTTTTTGAAAGCTGGATATGCCACTGGTGCATCAAATCGATTGTTGGACAAACGACCAGTGATGGGCGTCCGGTCTTTTGGATAGCTAGATTTGCCACCAATGATTTTCCCGTGCCAGTAGGCAAAACCACCAAGCCCCTGCCACCCGAATTCCACCAACTCGCGATTGCCTCGGATTGATGCTCAAATGGAGTTCGGTCGTCGGCAAGATTAAAAATTCTGCGATTGTATGCCCGCGCTTGATCCAGAAAGGCTATTCCTTTGGCCACAAAAAATTCGATCAACTGCCGATAACGAATGGCTGGCAGGCGCCAAGCTCCATCTTTGGGGTCGACCCGCATTTCAGAAAAACGGGTGGCAAGCTCCCCAATCAATGGGGAGCCCATCCCCCCCAAAGTGAGGGTCCCGCAAACAAATCGGACCAAAACAGGATCGATTGCTGGCGCATTGATCATGGTTTTTGACCTAAAAACTGGAACCAAAACATGAACAAACCTACCTGTACAAAAGATCAGATATCAGTTTCCAATGCAATTATCAAGGAAACCCGGGACTTGGTGGTGCTTCAAGAAGGCAAATCCCTATAATTTCATCACACACACTAAGCCGAGTCGGGGAAGGGCGGCCTTTCACTTTCCGGTGGTCCAAGCTGGTTATACGGCATGCCTTCTCACCCCTTGAAAGTTTTTTCCGGTCGGGCAAATTCGCCATTGGCATCCAGGATTGTCAACCACTTGGGTGACACGCTGGGCCTAATGACTGTGACCAGTTTTCCAGACACTGAAATCATGGTGCGTATTGATGAAGATGTGCGTGGTCGCGATATTTTCATTGTTCAGCCCACTTGCCCGCCGGTTAACGAGAATCTTGTTGAGCTTTTGGTCATTATGGACGCCTTCAAGAGGGCCAGTCCATCTCGCATGACAGTTGTGTTGCCCTATTACGGTTATGCCCGGCAGGATCGTAAAGATGTGGGCCGTGTGCCCATCACTGCGAAATTAGTTGCCAACCTTTTGACCAGTGCTGGAGCAGACAGAATTTTGGCTTTGGACTTGCATGCCGCCCAAATTCAGGGTTTTTTTGATATCCCTGTAGATCACCTGCATGCTGGCCCCGTGCTGAATGAATATGTCAGAAGCCTGAATCTTGCGCCTTCGGATTATGTGCTTTTGAGCCCGGATGAAGGTAGCATCAAGAAGACTCTCACCTACCAGAAGAAACTTGGCGGCTCAATTGCTATCGTGGATAAAAGGCGCTCAAGCGCGACGGAAACCAACCAAGCTAATCTGATTGGTGCCAGCCTGGAAGGTAAAACCGTTTTCATTTTTGACGACATGATTTCCACTGCTGGCAGTGTGGTTGGCGCAGCCAATGTGGCCAAACGAAATGGGGCCAAAGAAATATATGTTTTGGCAACCCATGGTGTGCTTTGTGGCAATGCGATAGAACGGCTTCGCGATGCTCCGATTAAAGAGATCGTCGTTACCGATTCGATCCCGCTTCCACCTGAAAAGCAGTTGCCTAAAATTAGGGTTCAATCGGTAGCAGCACTTTTGGCGGAAGGTATCCGCCGCATTCACCATGATGAGTCTGTGAGCAAACTCTTTTCCTAAACCATTTTTGGTTGAAACGATCACAGATTGTGTCTGTCAATGAAATAGCCTACCGAACTCGCTACTATCCTGACCGCGATGATCCGTTCAATCGGCGGAGTAATTCGTCAAAAAGGGTACCCCCTAAAAGAGCCAGTCCGATCACTGAAAATTCCAAGTCACTAGGAACACCAGCAAAATTAACCAGATTTTGCAGTAGTGGTAAAACCGCTGTACCCAAAACCATTCCTATTACGGTTCCCTCACCACCTCTTAAGCTACATCCCCCCAGAACCGCGCCAGTGATTGCATAAAGCTCATAGAAATTACCGGCTGTGTTAGGCGAAGCTGTCCCCACATCCATCAGGAACAACAAACCAAACAATCCTGAAAGGGCAGCACAAAGGGTGTAAGCAAGAATTTTGTAAGCATCTGTGTTGATACCCGAGTATTTGGCGCTTTTTTCATTGAAGCCAATAGCCAGCATGTATCGCCCGTGAGTTGTCGCATGAACCAGAATCCAAGACATGAGCGCAACGGCCAATAAAATCCATGCTGGCATTGGCAAACCCAAAAAGTGCCCGGTTTCTAATTGAAAAAATCCAGACAGGTCCTGGCGGCCTCCCACACCTACATCCCTGCAAGCATCCCTAAAAATAGCTTCGCCCTCAGGAAGGGACCCGCCAATCCATTGTCCAACCTTATCAAAACGAACTTGTGTCAGGAATTTGGCCAATCCACGCCAGAGAAACAAGCCGCAGAGGGTAACAATGAAAGGCTGCAGGCGCAGTTTGGTGATCAATAATCCCTGAGAAAAACCGATGAGGCTACTACCTACCAACACTACCACAGAGGCAACCATCGGTGACCAGCCTGCTTCTAGAAACAAACCGAAACTGACTCCCGACAAGCAAACTACCGAACCGATGGAGAGATCAATTCCCCCTGTTAAAATAACTAATCCAACCCCAATGGTAATGATCCCACGCTCGCCAATTCTGCGTGCCAAGTTGTTAAGATTTTCATTTTGAAGAGAATTTGGGTGACTGTAAGCAAGTAGACCAACCAAGACCAGCAAAAGGCCAATGACCCCTAGTACTCGCTGGTATTGAGCGAAGTTTAATCGCGAAGCCAAGGAACTCATCACCCTCTCCCGTAGCCGATATGATCGGCCGTTTTTTCTTCAGCCGGCTTTCCTGTCGCCAAGGACATCACCGCTTCTTCCGAGAACTGGTTTCTGTGCAATTCTCCCGACAAGGCCCCTTCGTGCATCACCAGGATTCGGTCGGAAACCGACAAGACCTCTTCCATATCTGAAGAGATCATCAAAATCCCAATCCCGTTGGCGGCAAGAGCCCTCATGATCCGATAGATTTCCTCGCGGGCGCCAACATCGACCCCTCGTGTTGGCTCATCGAGAATCAACAATTTCGGTTGACGGGCCAGCCATTTGCCCAAAACCACCTTTTGTTGATTACCTCCCGAAAGCATTCCCACTGGCTTTGATGCGTTAGTAGTTTTGACCCCCATATTTTTTATTTGCTCACCCACCATGCGTCGTTCGGAGCCAGGGCGGACGACGCCAAACCAATTGAGCCAGTCGAGATTGGGAAGGGAAAGGTTGTAGCCAACCCCGGTTTCAAGTAAGAGGCCGTGGCCCCGGCGATCCTCTGGAACTAAGGCCATGCCCTGCTTGATTGAGCTGCGAACATCGTTTGCTGGCAATTCACTACCATTCAATATAACTTTGCCACCAACACGCTTGCGCAATCCAAAGACGCATTCGGAAAGCTCTGTCCGGCCTGCCCCCATCAGACCTGCCATTCCCAGTATTTCACCCGATTTGACTTCCAAGGAAATACCCGGGAGAGGTGATTGAGCATACCTGAGGTCCTCCAGCCTTAGCACTGCCTTGGAAGAGGTGACAACCTGCTCAGAATGTGACGGGGGCTTGATCTCCCGTCCTACCATCAGCTTTATCAATGAATCGTGGCTAATTTGATTTTGATCAAGACTACCAGCATTTTTTCCATCCCGCAGGCCGACCACCCGGTCTGCCATACGCCGAACTTCAGCCAAGCGGTGAGTGATATAGATCACACAAACACCGTTGGATTTGAGTTCCCGAACAACTGCCTCGAGTTGGTCTGTTTCCTTTTGGGTGAGACTTGAAGTCGGCTCATCCATTATCAGAAAACGGGCAGTCAATGAAAGGCTGCGGGCAATCTCAACCAGTTGTTTCTGGCCGGGAGAAAGTTGGCCCACAAGAGTTCCCGGATCGAGCCTTAAACCCACCGTTGAGAGTAGCCCAGCAGCCCCCTTCCTTGTGGCAGCGTGGTCAATCAAACCCAGCGGACCGGCCCAACGTATCTCTCTTCCCAAATAAAGATTGTCTGCAATGGAAAGATTTTCGGCCAAATTCAATTCTTGGTGAATGAGACTGATACCCTTGGCCATGGCATCCCGAGGGCCAGGAAAGTTAACCTCTTCACCATCCAAGAACAACTTACCCTCGTCCGGTTGGACTACTCCGGAGAGGATTTTCATGAGCGTGGATTTGCCGGCACCATTTTCGCCAATTATGGCAACAACTTCACCCGGGAAAAACTCTACGGAAACCCCATCCAATGCTTGAACACCGGCATAACGCTTACTGACACCCTTGGCCCAAAGAGCGGGTTGCGAAACAGCCTTGCTCATTTGCCTAGCGTCTTCTTGAGTTCAGCCTGAAACTCATCCACATTGGCCTTCTTGATCACCTTATGCGCAACATCGATCAGTCCACCGGGAGGAGCCTTGAAACCTTGGGGATCTTTTGCCAACTTGGCCATAATTTTGACCGATTGGAAACCGAATTGATAAGGTTGTTGAACCACTGTGCCCACAATCGAACCTTCGCGAATCCCATCCAAGGTCACATCCTGCTCGTCAAAGCCTATGATCTTCACCTTGCCAACCCTATTGGCATCCTTTGCAGCGGAAAGAATTGCGGGAGGGTTGTAAGCCCAGAGGCCGACCATTGCCAAATCATCCACCGCAGAATTTTTGGACAGGACATCCGCAGCATTATCTTTTGCCTTTTTCTGGTCGGTCCCATCGGTGTAGGTACCGATAATTTCATATTTACCGTATTTTTTGTTGTCTGGGCAGTCACGCAGGATTTTGGACTCTGCCAAACCCTCTAGAACATCAATCACACCCTGCCGGCGCTCTTTTGCGTTTGCAGGATCCATTTGGCCAACAAAGATCGCAACTTTCCCACCGTTGGGCAGAGCCTCCTTTACCAACTCACCCACGGAACGACCGGCTTGAAGATTGGCCGTACCCAGATAAGCCAACCGGTTACTTTTGCTTGCATCGTTATCAACACAGAGCAGGGGAACCTTTTTTGCCACCGTGTTCAAAAATTCAGTCTGGTTTTCAGGACTGATGACGCTGACAGAAATGGCCTTCACACCTTTCGCCAAAAGATCTTCAATGATGGTTTTCTGGCCTGCCGCACTGGAGTCTTGGGGGCGTTTGAAAACGAGGGTCACGCCTTCCTCTTTTGCAGCGGCCTGAGCACCGGCCTCACAAATGGTCCAGAACTCGGCAGGGTTATTGGATACAAACGCTACAGTGTTGCCGCCCTTTGCCGATTCAGGCTTGGCCCCACAACCAGACAAAACCAATGCAAAAGTCAGACCCATGGAAAAGTGAATACAACGAGTCAAAGAAAGACCGAAAAGGAATTGCATCATGGCTGGTCCCATTGGAAGCGGTTGTGTGTGTGGCTCAATGCCAAAACTAGGCAGGCAGTCACCGAAAAGAATTTGTACCTTGTTTAAGTTTAAGGGAAGGAAAACTGACTGCAAGTGGCCAATAGAAAACGGTTTGCGAGCTAAATTAAAGTTGTATTCGGGTTCAAACCGCCCCTTTGCCCGATTGTCTTCGCAATTCACGAACCTTTGCGGGATCGTCTGGAAGAAAACCAGAACGACGCAATATTTCTTCTCCCAAGCGGACGCTATCGTTGGTTTTCAAGCCGTAGCTTAGGTCTGGAGCGGCTTCCACGCCACGGTTTCGCCTTGCACTCATTGCAGCTTCGGCCAGCCTCGTACCATCAGCGGGGCCAAATGCACCTCCATCGCGGTCGATCCCGCCCCCTAAAGGAGCCTGGGAAGAACTGGTTGGCTTAATGCGCGTTGACATAGATTCTTGTTCAGCCACCATTCGCCCCAATTCATCCGAAAGCAGGGCTGCCAATTCGCCATCTGTGCACTTTGATGAAACTTGCTCACTAATCACAACCACCTTGGCCGCCCTATGGCTCAAAACCATTTGCTGTTCCCCGGTTATCTGGAAAATGGGGTGAATTCCCAACCCCGGGTTTTTAGCCAGAATTTCTTGGCCAATTTTTGCAACTCGAATTGCCTCGCCACTGGTTACGGACGAAGCCTTTACTTGTGGAGGGGCATTTGGAAGGTTTTCGGGCAAGACACCATTTTCACGGGCCGAGGCGGGTATATTCCAAGCATCGTTCAAGCCAAGCCCCAAGCAACCTTGAAGGGAAGTAAGAATTGTGATGAAAAAAACCATTCGCAACCGCATGAAATATCTCCCCCACCTCATCTGGGTTGCGATGGCTTGAGGTGGGGTCAAAAGTCCATACCACTTTGGCAATAAACAAATTCATTGCCGCCTACTTAGAAATTTGCAAAAGAACTTTACCTATCTTGCCCGGGCTATCAGCCTCTTGAATTGCGGCTTGAAAGTCGTTGAACTGAAAGGTCTTCCCAACCGGACTTAGCAAAACCCCGCCAGCCATAGCCTTAGCAACATGGCGAAATGTCCGCCACATAGTCAGCTTACTTTGATCTTTTGTCCATTCCGATAGCCAAAAGCTTTCAACTTTTCGCATTCCAGCCATGAGAGTTCCCGGCATCACTTGAATTGGCTCACCAGACAGCCGGCCATAAACCATTAAGCTGCCGTATCGCCTGAGTGAAGGAATAAGCGCAGACCCAGTCAACCCACCGACAGGGTCTAGTGCTGCATAAGAGGATTCGCCTCCTAAAGCGTTGGCAATTTTTTCGATCAGATCCTCTCCGCATCCAACCAAAACTTTGTCTGCTCCGAGTTGTTCTAAAACCAACTTTTGCTCTTCGCGGCGAACAATATTGAGTGTCTTAAATCCAAAATGTTTACCCAGGCGGACAATCATTTGGCCAACTGCACCGGCCGCAGCCGTTTGAACAACCCATGAGCCCTTTGGAGGCTGGAGCAACTTGCGAATCATGACCCAGGCCGTCACTGGGTTAACAAAAAAAGATGCAGCCTGCTCATTTGAAATGCTGCTAGCAAGCGGAATAGCCCTAATAGCCGGGATCACACAATGGGTTGACCATGAACCACCATCTTTTGCAATAACGGCAACCCTTTTGTTCATGACCCGCCAAGCCAATGGCCCCCTACCAGCTTCAACAATGCCAACACCTTCAAATCCAGGGCAGCACGGTAGTGAAGGTTGCCTTCCATAACGATTTTTAATCATCAACACATCAGATGGATTCACAGGGGCCATGAGCATTCGAACCCTAACCTCATTCCACCCTGGCTGGGGCAACGGAGCCTCCTCGAGCCGAAGCTTTTCTTTTGGCTCTCCCCACTCTCTAACAACTAAAGATTTCACAGGATACCTCGCAATATCATAAACAAACTAAGGCAAAACAGCCATAAGGAGTAAAGAAGGGCAAACCTTGCGGACGATAGGATTTGTAGCGGTTTTACCGCTATCAGGGCTAATGGGTCAAAAATTCCATGTTTTTGGGCACCAGGGGAGGTAATAAACCGATGGCATTTACCTCCAAACACCTTCGGCTTTGGTTTTGGGCCGCAGCGTTAGGAGCTGTCGCCATCCAGTCCGGATGTTCCAGAAGATTCTACCGAAATCAGGTGGATAAGGATGTAGACAGTGTGATCGCCGGCAAGGATCACTACCCAGCTTGGAAAATCGAAGAGCTGAACTATTACCCAGATCCGCGCTCTAGGTTCGCTTCTCCGGGCAAGCAAGACCGGCCCCCCATGCCTCCAGACGATCCCGCAAGTTTGATGGAAGCTCCAAGGCCCCAGCGGCCGGGCAAATCGGGGCTAGAATATCTTGAAGGCGCAGGTTACCTGGAATTGCTGGGAAATTGGGACATAGAAAACCGGGCCGAGTTGAAACTTCGAAAAAAGAAAGACACTTCCCTTGCCAGCGAAGACGAATCGGGCACATCAAGACGAGGTTCCGGTTATGGATCAGACACTTGGCAAAGTGACAGTCAGCTTGCCGAGGCATTAGGTCAACAACCGGGGGCTATTGACATTCGAGGTGAAAAAGAATCCCCCCAAGCACAGCCGGCCTTTCGGATCAATCTTGAGCAAGCAAGTGAATTAGGCCTAATCAACAGTCGCGAGTTTCAAACCAAGCGCGAAGATGTTTATTTAGCTGCCCTCCCAGTAACTTCGGAGCGATTTGGTTTCACTGCACAATTTTTTGCAAGGGAACAAGCGCTCCGAGAATGGACCGGATCTGATTTGCCTGAAGGGCTTCGCAATCGTTGGCGGCCGGATTCAGAAATTGGGGTAAGCCAACGATTTGCAACCGGCGCCCTATTGGTGGCACGGCTTGCCAACCAGACTGTTGTGGAAATGGGGAACGGAAGCCCGAGGGTTTCTAGCCCTTCCATCCTTTCTCTTGATTTCATGCAACCGCTGTTTCAAGGTGGTGGAAAAGCGGTCACCTTGGAACCTCTCACCTTGGTTGAACGCGGCCTTTTGTATCAAATCCGGTGGTACGCCCGCTTTCGCAAGCAGTTTTACACCTACTTGGCCGCAGGCGGCACATTGAATTATTTGGGACTCACCAGCCAGCCCGCATTTATTGTTCCCTTTGGATCTCTGCCAGGTGCTGGACTAGCTGGCGTGGGTGCGGTGCAAGTCCCTGTTGGAACCAACGGGCCATTGCCTGTTGGAAGCGAGGTTTTCCAGGGACCAACACCAACCAGTGGGTACCTTCCAACTCTTTTAAATGCGGCCATTCTTGGCAATGAAAGAGAAAATGTTGAATCTTTAGCCGGATTTTTTGACCAATACCGGCAGTTCCAGACTGTTGGTGAAATTCCGGAGCTACAGGTTTCCCAAGTTCGCCAACAATTAATCACGGCCCAAACCCGGGTTATTCAAGCGGAACTTAGCCTAAGAGACTCGCTGGACCGCTTCAAACTACAATTGGGCGTGCCTCCAATTGTGCCGCTTGAGCTGGATGATTCTTACCTGGAAAGCCAGCGGGAGCAATTGCTTCGCTTCCAAGAACTCACTTCGCAAGCGACCACCGCCCGCAAAAAAGCCCGCGGTCTTGGTGACAAGGGAAAGCTTGGCGAACTTCGTTCTGGCTTGGAAAATATATTGGCCCAATCGGCCATTATAAAATCAACTCAAAAGGGTAAAGACACACTCACACTTTTGGGAAGTACTGAAAAACTCAGCAATGAGGACCTAATCAAGCAGCTTCAAGAGGTGAACAAGGCCAGAAGGGCACTTGAGGAAAAGAAAGATTTTCTAGCAAAGAAAGGCGAGGCATTCACGAAGGCTGACGAGGAAAAACTGCGGGAAGTGGAATTGGTCGCCTATGTCTCGCGGTTTGAACAATCCCTTCGTAATTACAAGGAGCGCATAGGAGGCAAAGCAGAGGCCGGTCCCAACGATGTGAATGAATACGAAAGCTTGCTTGAGGACTTTGTTCTTCTTTTTGTGCAACCCCGCAACGAGTTGCTTGCCAAGCTGAAACAATTGTGGCCAGAGCTTCCCCCTGTATGCATCCAGGGAACAGACCTTTTACGAATGCCATTGGATGTTGCACTTGAAGATGGCGTGAAGTACTCCCTTTTGAACCGCTTAGACTTGATGAATGGTAGAGCCCAGCTGGTAGATGCCTGGCGCCAAATCGCAGTTGCGGCAAACGGCCTGCTAGGCGCAGTAGATGTGCGCTATAATATGCAAGCATTATCACCTGACGATGTTGCTCGCCCGCTTGCATTTTCAGGTAGCAGGGTACGGCACAGGATGGCAATCAATGCCGAAGCCCCCTTGGTCAGGATCGTCGAACGTAACGCTTATCGGGCAACGCTTTTCAACTGGCAGCGGGAACGCCGTAATTTGATGGCATTTGAGGACTCAATCGCCCTGGAAGTAAGAAGTCAAATTCGCTCACTTAGGGCCCAAGCCAGAAATTATGAATTGCAAAAACAAATTGTAGAATTGGCCTACCTAAATTTGGATAATGCACTTGAGGTTTTGTATGCACCCCAACCGGGCAGCCAAGGGCCCCAAAACGATGCCAACCAAGCGGCATTAACCTTGCAACTTCTGACGCAGCAAAGCAATAAAGTACAAGCTCAAAACACGCTTTACACGATTTGGATAAACTACATTCGTGGTAGAATCCAACTCTACCGCGACTTAGAATTGATGCCTCTGGATCCCCGAGGAGTCTGGATCGATGACATCGCAACCTGCCAATGCCAACCTGGGAAGCCCGACACCCTTGAACCCGTCCCCCAACCAATCGACCGGCTCCCCCCTCCACGTTCCGGAACTGGGGAAAACCAGATTGAGCGGAATGCGGGCCCTTCCAGCCCCTGAGTCGAAGAAATCCGGCCGACGAAGGCTCCTTTTGGGTTTGGGTAGCCTTGCCCTTTTGGGAGGCATGGCAACCGCGATCATCAAATTCCTTCCGTCCAGTGGGTCTGGGGAAAGATCCGATTGGATTACCCATGTGGTGGCCAAGGGTAACTTGACAGTAGCTATTACCGAGCGCGGCACCCTTGAAGCGGCCGAAAACAAGGATGTTATCTGTCAGGTTAAAGCCGGCAAGGGAAGCACCATTGCCACAACCATCCGGGCAGTTTTAGTTGACGACGGGGCCAGAGTTCGGGCTGGTGACCAATTAATTCACTTAGACGATTCCGGCCTCCAGGAGCAATTGAAGGCACAAAAAATCGTTCGCGACAAAGCCAAGAATGAATGGAATGCTGCAGTACAAAATCTTGAAATCACCATCAGCCAAAATTCCAAGGAAATAGCCAGCGCCAAGGTGGCAGAAGAGTTAGCAGCATTAGACTTGAACAAATACAAGGAGGGCGACCTGCCCCAAGTCACCAATGAAATCAAAGGCCGGGTTTTGGTGGCGGAATCTGATCTGGAAATGTGGAAAGACAGGGAAATCTGGAATGACAGAATGGTCAGCAAGAGCTACCGGACAGGCAACCAAGCCATGTCGGACAGGTTCAAACAGCAAAGTGCCCAGCTTAGCCTAAAAAAGATCAAGGAAGAGCTTCAGGTTTTAGAGCGTTTCACGGCTCCAAGAACCATCAAGGAAATGGAAAGCAAAATCGCCGAATCCAAGAGCACTTACAAAACTTCATTGATTCAGGCCCAGGCCAAAGAAAAGCAAAACCGGGGAGATTCAGAAACCAAGGAGTCTGTTTACAAACAAGAGGAGCAACGTTGCTCGGAATTGGAAGAAGAAATTCACAAGTGCAATATCACAGCACCCCAAGATGGACTAGTTGTTTTTTATGTTCCCGAACAAGCCCGGATGGGCTCTGGTTCCCAACAATCGATCATCGCCCAGGGGGAACCGGTTCGTGAAGGCCAGAAACTGATGCGGATTCCCAATCTTGACCGCATGTTTGTGAATGTTCGAGTGCATGAGGCAATGAGAGCGAAAGTGCGGGGAGATGTATTTTTGAGTCTTAACGAAATTCATCCTTTATTCACATTGGGGGTCAGATCCAGGCTTGGCTTGCTGGTGCATGAGTCGGTCAATGTTTTGGACAGGGAATCCTTTCGAGATATCCAGCCCATCAAGGTAAGGGGAGGCCTCAAGGCGTTAGTGCGAATTGACGCATTCCCAACTAAAGCCCTGACTGGGCATGTGAAACTGGTGGATGAGGTGCCAGCCGCCACAGATTTCTGGACCTCGGATATCACGGTGTACAGGACAATGGTCTCAATTGATGACGGATTAACACCAAGCTCATCCGAGGAAATGCAGCTTAAGCCTGGCATGAAGGCATCGGTGACCATCCAAACTGACAGCAAGGTTGAGGACGCAATCCTGATCCCAATCCAAGCGGTGAAGGGAACTGCCAAAGAGGGTTTTACCGTCACCGTCAAAGTCGGAACTGGAACCGAAATCCGGAAGGTTAAGCCTGGCCTTAGTGATGAAAAATGGGTGGAAATTCAATCTGGCCTCACTGAAGGCGAAGAAATTGTCATGAACGCTTCAGAGGGAAACAAAGCTCCCTCTGGAGACAGCAAAGGGAGCGGAACAGGCAAGGGTGGCCCCGGTATGGGCAAAGACGGCAAGGGCGGTGGTGCCCCAGGAGGCATGGGTGGCGCGCCTCCGGCGGGTATGGGTGGCGGCAAAGGCTTTTCCAAGGGCGGTTAACCAAATGCTTAACCCAACCCAGGGAGCCGCCTACCATGGCAAATGAGGTTCTGGAACTTGAAGGAATCAATAAATTCTACACAGAGTCCCTGCATGTCTTGAAAGGGATCGACCTCACCGTTCGAGAAGGAGAGTTCATTGCCCTGATGGGACCTTCCGGTTCGGGTAAATCAACCTTGCTAAACATTCTCGGCTGCCTAGACAAACCCACCAACGGGGGATATTTCTTGGGCGGCCAAGATGTTTCGAGCATGTCCGATTCTCAGCTTTCGTCGATCAGAAGCCGTTACCTCGGGTTTATATTCCAACAGTACAATCTTCTGCCGCAGTACACGGTGGTTGAAAACATAGAGGTCCCGCTTATTTATCAGGGAATCCGGCTGGACTCGAGTACAAAAAAACGCTGCGAAGCTTTGGCGGAACTGGTTGGCCTTGGTCATCGACTTGACCACCGGCCGATGCAGCTTTCTGGTGGTCAGCAACAGCGAGTTGCCATCGCACGCAGTTTGGTCAACAAGCCGCAATTGATACTGGCCGATGAACCAACCGGTAATCTTGACAGCAAAACTAGCTTGGAAATTATGGTGATGCTCTCCCGTCTCAACGAGATGGGCAAAACCATTATCATGGTTACTCACGAAAATGATATTGCCGGCTGGGCCCGGCGAATTGTTCGCATGCGTGACGGAAACATTGAATCGGATGAGGCCAACGAGCCCTGGCCTTTGCCCGAAGGGGCCCCCGAACTTCCGGTTCACTTGCTTGAAGGCGCGGCTTGACCCGACGGAGTTGATCAGATGGACCCCCTCTCGATCGCACTTGTTGGCGTGCTTTCAATTTCAATCGGCTTCCTGCTTGCCAGTGATAAGGGCAGACGCGGACTGGAATTGGCATTGCGGAGCCTTTGGCTCCATAAATTACGATCATTCCTCTCGATGCTTGGAATTATCATTGGCACATCGGCCGTGATTATTTTGATGTCTTTTGGCGAGGGAAGCGAAAAAGATGTTTTGGATGACATCAAGCGTCTAGGAACCACCAATATAATAGTTCGATCGGTTAAACCGCCGGAGGATGCCAACTCGAACATGCGTCAGCGGGTCGCAACTTATGGCCTTACCTATGACGACATGGATTTTTTCAAAACCATCCCTTCGATAACCAGGATGGTTCCGATGCGCATTTTCCCTCAGGAAACAAGGAGGGGGGCACGCGGGCATAATAGTCGGGTGGTGGCAACTACTCCGCAATATGCAGAAGTCAATGAGTTGGTTGCAGGCCAAGGCCGCTTCCTCAATGAGGAAGACGAGGCTCAGATGAACAATGTTTGCGTACTTGGTTCGGAAACCGCAAAAAGCCTTTTTCCATTTGAGGACCCGATTGACACCTCTGTCAAGCTTGGGCAATTCGCTTATGTTGTGGTGGGAGTGCTTACAGACCGGATGCCCACAGGCGGAACAGGCGGCAGCCAAGCCGCCGAGGATTTCAACCATGATATTTATATTCCCTTATCAACCTCAAGGGGTAGATTTGGCGACAGAATCATGATTCGGGCTGCTGGTAGTCGGAGCATGGAAAAAGTGGATATGCACCAGATCACCATCACTGTGCAAGATATTGACAAGGTAAGGCCGGTGGGAAGCATGATTCGGGAGATGCTTTCGGAAACAAAAAGGCATCCCCGCCAGGATTGGGCACTTACAGTTCCGCTGGATCGGCTGGAATTGGTTGAGCGAACCAAGGCTAACATTCGCCAAAGCCTTGGAATTTACGCCTCCATTTCATTGTTGGTGGGCGGTATCGGGATCATGAATGTGATGCTTGCCACAGTCACCGAGCGGACAAGGGAAGTTGGTATTCGACGCGCCCTAGGTGCCAAGCGTTCTGATATCACCTTCCAATTCCTAGTGGAAACCATGGTTCAAACGGGAATCGGTGGAATTTTGGGTGTGGGTTTTGGGTGTGCTTATGTATTTGTTCACGCGCTTTTACATAGTATGCCCCAATTTGCCTTCCTGTTTCAGCAAGGTAGTCCTTCACCAATCCTCCATCTCCCAAGCATCACCTGGTCGCTTACCACAGCGGTGGGTGTGGGTGTGATATTTGGAATTTACCCAGCCATGCGGGCCGCACATATGGACCCTATCGAAGCCTTGCGGCATGTTTGATCGAGAAGGTGTTCCGACTACGGATTGGGGAATCGTTTTGGGATCGGGCCTTGGGGGATGTGGGCTTGGATGGGAGTTGGTTCACTCCCGTTGCTTTGAGGAGTCAGGCCTTATAAAACCAAGCGTTTCCGGTCATGCCGGGTCCTTGGAATGGAGAAAGCCCCCTTCCGGCGGCGTTATCCTTCTGGCACGCGGCAGGCTTCACGCTTACGAAGGATATTCGAAAGCCCAGATCTGCCAAATGGTCGGTTTTTTTGCAAAAAATTCCATAAGAAATTGCCTATTGACCTGTGCGGCAGGTGGGGTGAGCCCGGATTTAATTCCCGGTACAGCCATTGCAATTGAGAATTGCATTCCGATCCGCTCGGCCAATTGCTGGAAGGAGTTGGCAAAAGGGGCCGATTCGATTGGGTATCAGATGCCGGGAAGTAAACCCTGCCCGGTTGCCCTTCAGCGTCTTCTTTCATTTAAAACAATGGATGGCCATTACCTAAAATCGGGTAAACATATCCAAATGACCGGGCCCAATTACGAAACTCGGGCGGAAGTAAGGATGATGAAAATGTTGGGCATCTCCACAGTAGGAATGTCAGTTGGGGTTGAATTAGAAGCAGCCAAGGAATTAGGGCTTTCCGCCGCCGGATTAGCGGTGGTTAGTAATCATGCCGCCGAAATTGGGATGGCACCGATCACCCACACCGATGTCCTCAAGAACCTTCAAAAAGCAACCTTGGCGCTTGAAAGCCTCATGGATCATTTAGTTTTGGAAACGAGATCTTTCCAAACCGACCAATAAGATTTGAGACCATGCTGAAAGAACCAAACATCCATGCCAAGAGACAAAAGGTTGCATCCGTATTCGAGGCAGAATGATGCATGATCCGGATCACGCGGCAAAATCCCCCAGGCAATACCATTTGCATGGGCAGCTTTGGCGACTCGCTTGGTGGCCTCTTTCATGAGGGGATGGTCCCATTGCCCGGGAATTCCCAGAGACTGGCTTAAATCAGCAGGCCCAATAAACAACAAATCCAATCCCTTGACCGCGGCCATTCCTTCCACCTGCTCAAGGGCCTCGATACATTCGACTTGGGCCGCCAGCATGGTCTTTTTGTTGGCGTTAGCAAAATATTCCGCTCCACCATAGGAACCGTAACTACCATCCACCCCGGTCCCATTTACCCCGCGAAGCCCCTCGGGATGGAACCTGCTCCATCGGACAAGGTTTTCAACCTCCGCTGCAGAGCGAACCATGGATGCCATGATTCCGTCCGCTCCAGCCTCAAGAGGGCGCATAGCTGAGGCGTAATCAGTGACCGGCAACCTGACAAAAGTATTGATGTTTGCTCCGCGGGCAGCTCTGGTTCCCTCTTCAATATCTTTGCTAGTCCAACCGGCATGTTCTTGGTCAAACCAAATCGCATCGTAGTTTCCCGACTGAGCGATCATTTCCACCAATTTAGGATCACGTAGTTGGCCCATTGCACAGCAAATAACCGGTTTGGCTTGCTTTAGCTGTTCCCTAAGAGTCATTGGCTTTCCGTTCATGGAAGCTCCCTCCAAACTAAGCTGGCCTAAAATTCTGAAATTTGCAGTCGTGACAGCCGCAAGTCGCAACTTCCCTTTCGTTCACATTATTGAAGGGGAACCAAACCCGACAGATTGTTTCAAATTGTGGAATTGGAACCATGGTTTTTCTTGACAACCATGAATTCTCAATGGATAATAAATTGATATAGTTTTTGCTCACCCGGTCAACAAGTTGAAACTTCAAATTAATTTCAAGGGGGTGCTTTATGAAGCTTTCCAGCTCTTTACGGATCGGGTTGAGTTCATTTTGCCTTGGCTTGGCAGGGTTGGCGATCGTTAACCAAACATCTATAGCACAATTCCGGCCAACGATGCCACCAAGGCCCCCGCAGCCCGCCCCAATGCGGCCGCCCACTATTGGCGATATGGGTGGTATGGGCGGCGGCATGGGTGGCATGGGCGGCGGTATGGGTGG
>CAIWHS010000442.1 GCA_903912515.1 uncultured Planctomycetaceae bacterium | reverse complement strand
CCATCCCTCCCACCTTCAATTGGAACTCACTTCCGGTGGGGGGCACTTAGGTTATGTAGGCCGTGGCAAGTCCATGCTGAATTGGGCAGAGCAGCGCGTGGTCGAATGGTTAATAAGCCGGTTTTAAGGGCATAATAAAAATTCGGCCGCTTTTCTTGCCTTGCTTGCCCCCGCTACCCATACTGTTTTTTTGTAATATTAAAAGGGTTGAAGCTTTGCGCCAAGCGACTTCTGCCCGAGGCATTAGCCCGTGTTAAATCCAGTAGATTTTGCCCTAAAGCGCCCAATTACCATTTTAGTGGCGATGGTTGCATTAATTGCGGGTGGTTGGCTTGCTTGGCAGAGAATTCGTGTTGATATTTTTCCTGCCCTGAACTTGCCGGTGGTCTATGTGTGCCAACCCTATGGCGGCAAGGATGCCCAGCAGATGGCAGGTCTGATCACAAATTATTACGAGTATCACTTCCTTCTTGGCTCAGGCAATGGCTGAGACGGTTGGCTATGTGAACCGCTGCAGAGTCATGACGCCGCCCGGAACGGTTTCCCCTTTCATCATGGGATTCGACATGGGCAGGGTGCAGAACGGATGAGGCCTAATGAAGTCGGAGCCTTTTCACCGTAGCCCGTCTGGATCCCGTATGTGTGGTGATCCATGAATCGGAGGCAGATGCCACGCTAGTGAATGAAAAGGCCAAGTGAAATTCTCTGAGCAGGCCTAAAGGTCCGCATAATTCAGCGGAGTTATCACTCGCACTTCGTGGGCCCTGGAGCCGCTTAGCATGACGCTTCGGGTAAAAGTGGATATGCCGAATCGGGACGGGAAATTGCGGCTAGGTATGTATGCTTATGCCAAATTGACCGGGACATTCCCAGAAACATGGCGCTTAGCCAATGCCGCCGTGGCGAGGCAGGGTGATGTGGCTGTCTGCATTTGGGAGGAGAATGGAAAATGGTCCTGAACCGCTGTGCAGATTGGGTACGATGATGGAAACAGGGTGGAGGTGCTTAAAAGGCAGATAGCTGGTTTAACTATCCAGTAGCAATCTTTTCTTCAGGCGAATCAGCCACTTCCAAATAGGATCACTTCAGTCATCCTTTTCATTTTTCTGGTCCAAATTCGGTTTTGTGGCACCCAGGTGTTGGTTGAAAAATTTCGCAAAGTTGGCCACATCCTTATCCATTCCTGCCCAACCGTGGCCGGCACCTTGCTTGATGATCAAGTCGCAGGGGATCCCCGCTTTTTTCATGGCCTCCTCAAAAATGCGAGCTTGGTAGTCTGGCACCAGCAGGTCATTGGTTCCCTGAACCAACTGCACGGGCGCTGATTTGGGGCCCACAAGGGTGATTGGCGAAATTTCCTTGCCGATCTTTTCCCGTTCAGACTGATCGGTGATGGTGATGAATTGGCCGGTCTTGGGGTCTTGTTTGTGGAAGTCGAATGCGGGTGGAATGTTGGGCAAGATGTGAGGCTTGCCCAACATCACCTCGCCCGGCTTGGACCAGTTCAGAAAATCAGTCGGGGGAAAGAAGCAACCCACCGCTTGCACACCCGAAGGTTGACGCTCTACAGGGTCGTTGGCTTTGGGATCACCAGGTTTGTGGACCATCCCTAACATGAGGGAAAGGTGCCCGCCCGCCGAGCCCCCATAGATTCCTAAATTATTCGGATCGATCTGGAATCGTTTGGCATTGGCCCGAATCCAACGGGTGGCCCGATGCATGTCATCAAGGATTTCTGGAATCGTGAATCGGGGTTGGCTGCCATGAGCTACAGCGAAAACCTGATACCCGGCTTGGCACATCGGTTTCACAAAATCGATGGGCAATGCTTCAGGCGAGCTGAACCACCCGCCCGAGATCACCAGCACCACAGCCTTGCCATTGGGGTTGCGTGGCACAAAACGGTCCATGGTCAGCGATAAGCCATACTTGCGCCCATAGATGAGATCGCGCTCCCGAATGGCTACCGGGTCAACAGATTTCTGGCTGGGCGGGAATGATGGCGATAACAATACCATGCAGAAAATCGGCAGCATGAAAAGGCTCATCTCGTGGCTCCATGGCAATAAATAAGCGTTCAGGGAGTATCGCCTATTTCAAACGGACAATACGGGCATTGGGGTCGATGAGCAAGCGGCCGGCAGTGGCGCGAAGTTCAACCACCATGGTTATCTCCTGCAAGTCGGCAGAAATCGTGAATTCATGCCCCACGGTTTTCCAGTCAAAACTGCCGTCCAGTCGAGTGGTGTTTCTGATTCCAGATATCCTAACCGAGGCACCTTCTTCTTTGCTGATTATGCCTTCAGCTTTTAGGCGGGCTTCAAACCTGTAGGTGCCCTTGGGGACAAGCACCTTGTTGCGCCAACTGGCAACACAGTCTTTAGAAGTTCCAACGGCTATCTCCAAGGCTTTGCCATTGTCGATTGCCAAAGCGCGGGAATCTTCCGTCACCTTTTGTGCAATCCAGTCACCCAGATTCAGTTTCGCCACTCCAGCACCGTCAAAAACCAATGGCTCTGGGGCCACCGGGATCTCCTTGATCAGGCGGTCCAGATTGGTCGCGCGTTCTTGAAGGCGGGCCTTCATTTGCCCAGCGAATTCACTCTGTTGCTTGAGCGCGTTATCCCCGCCTTGAGCCTTGGCGGCGGGCCCAAGCCGTGCCATGGCCCTATCAATAATCGCATCGATGTTTTTTTTGTCAAACAGGGGGCGCAGTTTGACCAGCCGTGCCCTGTAACCTTTACGCCATTCGGGCAAACCCAAAACGATGCCGGGAACCATCGAAGGGGCATTCCCCCAAATGGGAAAATTCAGGTCCCCAAGTAATTGATCCATTCCGTGTGGCAAATAAGACATTTTGCCACTGTTGCCCGGATCAAAATACACGCGGTAATTGTTTTTGTTGCCTGTGTAGCCATCCCAATGGCAAAGCATCAATTCGATGGCCATGAATGTGAATAGCGAATCGATATCCACCAGTTTTTCCAAAGCTGCCTTCCGTTTGGACAAGTCGGGTTCACGGCAGGCTGCGACCACTGCTTGCAGGTCCTTGCGAGGAGGATTCGCCTCCTTGGCGTCTGGGCCTTCATCCAGTTCCAGGGCGGCATCCAGGTCCTGACAAAAGCCGCCGTCGTAAAGGTTGCCCTTCGGGTTGGAGAAAGACCGCTTCAGGAAGGTTTGGTCGAATCCCTCCTTAAGGACATACAGCCCCATGTCTCGGTCGTTGATCTTCAACCGGGCCCAACCCACTCGCGTGGCCGGGCAACCGGCTTGCCGGAACAATTCCGACCCGATGAACTCATGCAGCAGGGTCCCGTCCTGGACCGAATTGTTCAGGTGGAACTTGCGCATGCCGTGGAATTCGCGGCCCTTCACCTGGCGCGCCGCGTTTAGCGTTAGGGCAGGTCGGTCATCGATTCCACGGAAACTGCCGGCGGCCCCCTTCAGTTTGATGGCCATCTCAGGCCACGCCTTTCCGTTTTCAACCAAGGTGCATGCGGTGAACTCGCGTTGCTTTTCGCGCAAGGCTTTCAGGCTGGCTTCGGAAAGAGTGATTTTGATCTCGGGCACCGGATCGGTCGTGAAGTAGGCCGAGAATGCAGGTGGGATGGATTGGCCGGAGGAGAATCCGGTGAAGTTGGTCAGGACAACAAGAGTCAAGAAGGCAGAAAACAACCTGGGGTGGAAACACATGAAATTTTTACCTGGGCAATGGGTCATTTTTATCGATCTCTCCGAACGAGAGACACTATGATCATCTTTCCTGGCCGCCTGGTCAATTTGGGTTGTTGGTTCAAAAAAACAGGGTCCCCATTTTTACGGGGGCCCTGCCAAAGATTGGGGGTCGGAATGGATTATTTGGCCATTTTCGCCGCCTTGAATTGATTAGCGGTCAATTTGGCGGTCTTGCCGTTGAGGTAAAGCACAACGCCACCTTCGGTGGCCGCTTTCTTCTCATAGGCGATGACATCCGCCGGGGCGGAGGCCATGTCCCCTTCACCGGGGATTTTCACCCCCCAGTTCACGACGATTTCGCCGGATTTGATGGCGGCAAAGGCCACGGGGAAATTGCCTTCCAGTTTGGTGAGGTCTGCCAATTTGGAAGCCGGCTTGGCTCCGCCCGCCAACTGAAGCATCGTGCCGACATCCTGTAGCTCCGAAGCTTTATCCGGCCCGGCACCCACCGGGTTGGAGGAGTTCCCTCCGCAACCGACAAGAATCGATAACAAAAGCGCGAAGGCTCTGCGGCGGATCATCACCATATCTCCCGAAAGACAACTTATTCAGACACCACCTCGCCACCTGCCCTGGTCCCCATGGCTCGCCAGGTGGTGAAGTTGATGCCGTCACTGACAAATCGGACAGATCCGTCTGCCATGCAGGCGTTGACGCCACCGGTGTGGTAGCTGGAGGCGGCGATGTGCATGCGGGCAAAGGAGGTGTCACCACAGTTGTAGCGCTGAGAACCCCCGTTCACGACCCGGTTCCAGTTGGGGGGAAGCGTGTGGGTATAGATGTAGTTGGAGGGCAGGTTTCTGTAATACTGGTGCCCCATGTATTTGATGGTGCTGCTCCAGTTGCTCCCATCCATGCACATAGGAATGGTGGTCCCGTTGGTGGCGTTCCAGCCCGTGTTGGAACTGCTGATAATCACCGAACGATTGTCACGGATGCCCGAGGGCGCGTTGTAGGGAATTCCGGACCGCATCACCTCGCTGAAGGCGCAGGTGTTGCTGGTTCCGTCCGTGATGTCGCCGATGCGGACGGAACTTAATAGCTTTTGCCAGTTTGAGCGTTGGCCGTTGGCGGTTGCGGCAGGGCTTGTCAGGTCAACGGTCACATTGAAAATGCCTGCCAATGATGGATTGTTGTCGCGTTGGTCGGCGGTGATGCCATTGTTCCCGAAGTAGTTCTGCACCCCGGCATCGAAGTAGGTTTCCCGAGATGGGTCCGAGGGACATTTGTAAATGGGCATGGATCCTGTTCGGGCAGGGCCGTTGACCGCTGAACCGTTGACATCAAAATCCAAGTCCCATTGGTTCAGTTTGGCGGTTTGCTCAATGTATGGCAGAAGAAGGACCTGCGGGGTTGCGCGGCTGGACCCCGCCCGGCCTTCACCGCTAATCACGGGGGCCGCTTGGGTTCCGGTCTTGAAGGGAACGGGCCCCCAGCCCGGGCAGAAAATTCCGTTGGTGCTTTCATAATTGTGCATGGCTAACCCCATTTGCTTGAGGTTGTTCGAGCATTGCATGCGGGCAGCAGCCGCCCGGACCTTCTGCACGGCAGGGACCAGCAGTCCCACCAGCACCGCAATGATTGCGATTACCACTAACAACTCAATTAAAGTGAATGCGGAGCGATTCAATCGTCTAACCATGATCAGGCCCCTATTGATTAGATAAAGGTGAGAAAAACGAAGGACTTTAATGAGTATAGGAAATTTAGCTAGCCAAATCTATGAAAAATTCGCTAATTTTTAAGCCAAAAAATGAAGGCAGCCACCCGGTGAAGTCACTGGGCGGCTGCTAGCGATGGAGTTTAGGGCAATTTGGGATTCAGGAAGAATGCCGGGAAGACGGTCAAGCCGTTTTCACCGGTCCGTGGTTGTCGCAGTGGTCGCCGTGCTGGTGGTGCAAATGGCCTTTCACCAGATAGTCAACATGGTCGCCATGGGGCACTGCCTCATGCCCGCAGTCTGGGCCGTGACGGTGGCCCTTGTCATGGCCCTCGCAGGCGTGGCCCGGGGTGCAGTCGGCCGGATTCTCGGCGCTTACTTCAATCATATGCTCTTCAACTCCCGCAGAAGTCTGATGGTGCAGATGCCCATCGTGCAAATAATCGACATGATCACCATGCTTCACCGCGGTGTGTCCGCAAGATTTGCCGTGCTGGTGATTGTGGTTTTCGCATGCCATGATGAACTCTTCCTTTCGCTAGATGGTTTCCTGAAACAATCATCCGTCCAACGCCCCGGTGCCTTTGTCGTCGTCAACCGGAGCACTAGGCCCGTTTGCCAATTCGGCTGCATGATCAATCGCATTGCGTAACATCGAGGCCACATGGCCATCGGCTAATGCGTAATGCAAGTGATTACCATCCCGCCGCCTTACAACAAGGCCTTCTGCCCGTAGTAATCGCAACCTTTGTGAAACTGTGGGGAACTTTTCGCCCAATACCTCGACCAACTCTCCCACACATCGCTCGCCACTCTCCAGCAGCACCAGCAAGCGCAAACGGGCCTCATCTCCCAAGGCAAAAAATAGCCTTGCAGCACGGTCAAGCGCTTGAGGCCTCGCTGCCAATTTGGCAAGGTCGGTCAAGCGGGCTTGAGCATGGCCGTTTGCCTGGCACGAATGCTCGGCAGAAGTGGTTCGGGATGCCGGGGCTGGTGAACTAGGCTTTTGTTTGCCAGTCCCGGGAATGTTTTTGTGTTTCATCAATTCATAAAATAGTTGAAAAGAGGGCCAAAGTCAAGCGATTCGTTGGCAAAACCCCATAAACTAGGGCACAACCGCTCCTTCAATTCCAATCCTATTCAGGCTAAAGTGATGGTTGACCTAGGTTGAAGGCAATTTGGCTTTTGATATTCCTTTCCCATCCTGCGGAGTCTGGCCATGTCGTTCACTAGCCAATGCCTGCCACTTTTTTGCCTGATTATCGGTATCGATCCCATGAAGCTCCCCAACCCTGCTGATCTGGCCTTCATGGCCGCCTTACCCGATGCCTTGGTTTGCCTTGATGGCACCAAAATCGAATCCCCCGTGGCTTGGCAGTCCAAAAGGCGGCCAGAATTGGCCACCCTCATTCAGCACTACGAATACGGCAGTCTGCCAACCGTGAAGGTGAGCCCTGTGGCTTTACCAATTCACGAAAACAAATCAGCCATGGGTGGGAAGGCTTGGTTGCGGGAATTCGCTGTGAGAATGGGGCCCAAAGCTCCGCCTATCCATTTGTTGGTGTTGCTGCCAAACAGCAAGGTTTCCCAAAAAATGCCCGTGCCGATTTTTTTGGGTGTCAGCTTCACAGGCAACCAAACAATCACCAAAGAGCCGGGAGTGCGTTTGGCCACCTGCTGGCAGTACGACAAATACCCAGGGGTGGAAAAAAACCTGGCCACCGAGGCCAGCCGGGGAACCGCTTCCAAAGTATGGAACCCTGAACTGATTCTCGATGCCGGCTACGGTCTGGCCGTTTTTCAGACCAATGAGGTCGATCCTGACAACAAAGAGCTGCGAGGTGGCTTGCAACCCTGGATCCGCGATCAGGAAAAACACACCCCTGAGAAATGGGGTTCAATTGCTCTATGGGCATGGACCTTTAGCCGAATGGTTGATGTTCTGGTTCAAGACCCCTCCATCGATTCCAAGCGCATTGTGGCCGTGGGGCATTCCAGGTTGGGTAAAACGGTCTACTTGGCCGCCGCCCTCGACGAGCGCATTGCCATGTCCATCCCCTTGCAAGCGGGTTGCGGTGGGACTGCCCCCGCCCGAGGCACGGTGGGGGAATCTGTCAAACGCATCAACACGGCTTTCCCTCACTGGTTCAACAGCAGGTTCAAGGAGTTCAACGACCGCCCCCAAGCTTTGCCATTCGATCAGCATGCCATGGCCGCCCTAATTGCTCCCCGTCCAGTGCTGTTTCCCAATGCTTCCGATGACCAATGGGCCAATCCCGATGGCCAATTCGCCATCCTGCAGGCAGCCGACCCGGTCTACAAACTCCTTGGCTTTGAAGGATTGGCCAGCCAGATCAAGCCGCCAATCAATGTCCTTTCTGCTGGAAGGCTAGGCTATTGGGAACGAGCCGGCAAACACGAAATGAACACCGATGATTGGAAGGTCTTTGTCGAATTCGCCAAAAAGCACCTAGGTTCATAGTTTTCTGCCCAAATTAGTCCCCATTGGGAGTTTCATACCATGCTCAAATCGATTCTGGTTGGCCTCGACGGCTCTGAATATTCAGGGGGGGCCTTGCGTCTTGCCTTGGAATGGGCCAAAGAGCATTCTGCCGTTCTGGGCGGGGTGGCTGTGGTGGATATTCCGGGTATTTTTCAGGGCGAGGCTGTGCCTTTGGGGGCCGAACAGGCCAAGGAAGCACTGGATCAGGCGCAGCTTGCCGATGCGCGCAAGCATGTTGATCAATTCTTGTCCGACTGCGCCGCAAAGGCCGAAAAGGCAGGCGTGGCCTGCAAGCTGATCGAAACGGTGGGTGAGCCGGAAAATCAGATTATTTTGGAGGCCCATAGGTTTGATCTGCTTGTTTTGGGTCGCCAGACCAGTTTTCATTTTGAGACCGAACCGCGCGACTCCTCACTTTTGCCAGTTGTCTTGCGAGGTTGTGTTCGCCCTGTGGTGGTGGTTCCGGATAAGCCCGCTGAGGGGCAATGTGTGGTTATCGCAACAGATGGTGGCCCCGGTGCGGCACGAGCGGCTTGGGCTTTTGTCCAAACCGGCCTGTTTGAAAAATTGCCCGTCCGCGTGGTGTGCGGCTTGAAGGACCAGCGTGAGGCAACCCAAGCTGTTGACCGTTTGGGAGAGCTACTGCGCTGGCATGGGCGTATTGTCACGGAACACACCCTTGAGCCAGAGGGCAATATTGCCGAAATGTTGTTATCTGAACTGCACAGCAGCAAGGCGGCCCTTTTGGTGATGGGAGCCCACGGTCGCTCTTCCTTTAAAGAATTCCTTTTCGGCTCAACCACCAAGGCCGTGATCAGCGGGTCACCTGTCCCTGTTTTTCTGACCCACTAAAAAGCAATCCAAGGCCCTTTTCCAATGGCACGCCGACCGCTACCCACCGGCCCTGCTGACTGGCTTGTTCTGGCAGTCACCCCGGCCCTGTTGGTGGGCATGGTGAGTTGCCTGCTGTTTTTTTTATTAGCGGTCTTTTACAGGGGCGAATTCAACGAAAGGCTGCACTGGATACTCTTTTTTGGCGTGGTTGGGATGGTTCTCATCGGCCGCATCAACCTCATTGAAGAGATTGCCCGTCGCGCCAGCTTGTATTCAGGCATTCTCGGGCTTTTGGTTGTCATCGCCCTCATCCGGTTTGTGCCTCCGCCGCCAAGCTGGCCAGAAGTTGGCCATTATCTTTTTTGTGCCGTTTTGGTCGCCCTCGGGTTTTGGGCCACACGCCTCTTGGTGGCCGATACCACCGACATCAACTCCGAAACGCAAATTGATGGCGAGGGCCTACTGCGTGCCGCAGGCCTTGAGGATGATCCTGCCGCCAGATTGCGCCGCGATGTCGAAAACCGCGCCAATATGGACACAAAAAAAACTCGTTCTCTCCAAGAAATCGGCGAGGCCGATTCCGAAACCGATAGTCAATTCGCTGGCAGTTGGGAAAAAAAACAAAACAGGCGCAAGCCCCCGGGTGTGACAGTTGTCTGGTTTTCAGCACTTGCTTTGCCGGTATTTGGTATCGGTCAAGGATTCATTCCTGCCGAAGAAATTAAAACGCGCTGGTTCACCCTTATGCTCCTGACAGGGTATATGGGCTGCGCTTTTTTATTGTTGTTGACTTCATGCTTTTTGGGATTCAGGCGATATCTGGCGCGGCGTGGTTTGTCGATGCCACCTGCCATGTCAGCGGTTTGGATAATCGGCGGCATGCTGTTGGTGGGCTGCGTGCTGTTGGGGGCTCTTATCATACCCAGGCCTTCTGATATTGGCCCGTTGCAAACCCTCTCTGCCCTGCTGGGCAAAAAGATCGAGCCCATTCGCAAGGACAAGCCCGCACCAGATGAGTCCAGCAAAGGCGCCACCCAGCAAACGGGTAAGCAGATGGACGACCAGCAAGATAAAGAAAAGGGTGCCCAAAA
The DNA here is from genome assembly GCA_903912515.1 of uncultured Planctomycetaceae bacterium. GTDB lineage: Bacteria > Planctomycetota > Planctomycetia > Gemmatales > Gemmataceae > UBA6894. The sequence goes on along the minus strand of CAIWHS010000442.1, from coordinate 9,477 downwards.
GTCTTCTGCAAATGCCATAAAAGATGCACAACAGTCTAAAAGTTCGGACAAAGGAACCGCGAAAGCGGCGGCTGACAAATCTTCCAAAAATGGCCAAGGTAAAGAAGATGGCAAATCAAAGGCCCAGCAGTCAGGCGACAAATCGTCCAAGGGAGGCGGAAAATCAGAGCCCCAGGCTAAAGATCAAGAGGCTGCGAAATCCAAAGGCGAAAAGGAAAGCAGTGCCATCAAAGATCCACGCACGGGCGACAAAAAGTCGGGCAATACCACCCAGGGTAAAGAAGATCAGTCCAAAAAATCTGAAAATAAATCCGACAAGCAAAGTGATAAACAAGATTCTAGCCAACCGCCCCCGCCACCACCTACCTCGCCAACCGCTAGTCAATTCATGGAAATCATGCGTAAGCTGGGTCTGTTCATCGTGACGGGGCTCGCGGTTGGTTTGGTCGTGGGCTTTGCCATCACCTGCATGGCTATGGGTTGGTCCCCTGCGGAAACACTCAATCGGTGGATTGCTTGGTTTCAGGGATTGTTTGCCAAAAAACAGGTTGAGCACCTTTCAAACCCTAGTGCTACATCGGCTGAAGAAGACTTGTGGCTCTCGTTTTCCGACATCCCTGACCCGTTTTCAGGCCGCAAACCATTGCCAGAGCGCGAGTTGGTTCGCATCACTTTCAGAGCGATTCGGGCCTGGGGCAATGATGCGGGTGACCCGATGTTGGACGGTGAAACCCCCAATGAATACTGCCGCCGATTGGCCTCTTTGCATCCGGTTATCGAAAATGATTTGACCGACTTCTGCGGTTGGCACGACTTGGCCGAATACGCAAAAGACGAGCCACTAGAAGAGTGCCAAGCCCCCATCCGCGAGCTTTGGCGTGGACTAAGGAATGGGGCCAGGTTAAATCGGAAAAACATCAAGGTTTAGAGTGCGGCGTGCTGGAGATTTTGCGGGAAATGAATTCGTGTTTACAACGGAAGGACCGAGTTGTAGAGGTTATCTAAATCGATAATTCGGGAAACCCCGGATTTAAACCCACCCATGTTCTCAGGTTCAGAGGATTAATCATGTCAAATCAATCGGTGATCGGCGAAGTTTCCGGTAAACGGGTCCATGTGATGTATGGTGGTGGATTGGTCTCCCAATTATTTGGGACAACCACTTTCACATTGTATGAAGATCGCTTGGTGGAGGATTCCAAAGGTGTTGTCTTGAAGGATCATACTCAGGTTCCGATAGATGCGATAACCGGGGTGAATATTTGCACGCATGGTAACCCCCTGCTTCTGGTTATTGGATTTGCCACACTACCCGTCTTTGGATTAGGTATTCTTTTCCTCATTCTTTATTTTTTCATGTGTAAAAACTTCTTGGTGGTTAGTTCAGAAGGCCACATTTACGCCCTGCAACGCAAAGGTGATGACGCAAAATACAATGATTTTGCTGAGGCTTTGATGGGTATGGCCATTAAGGCCCGTGCGTCTGGGGGTGGCAATGGTGGTATCCCTGCGGCCCGCAAGTCCTCTTCTTCCATGTCTGCCCTTGCTGCCCCTCAGTCAGCGGTGGGGCCGGGCAAATTGACTGTCAATTGCGGTGGGTGTGGTGCCGAATACAGCATGCCGGCTGGTTCAGCAGGCAAAAAATTCCGCTGCCAGCAATGTCGCACGGTGGTGGAAGTACCCTGAAAATATAGGTTCAAACGGGCCACAATGGGCTAAAGGGGATTTACGGTCCCCCACTTGCTGTGCTGAAGCAAGGGGCGCGAGGGATTTAACCCTGTGATAAAATCGGATGTGGCCGGGTGGGAGGTTCCACTCGGCCCTGAATTTGGAAAACCAGCATGCTTCCCATCGTCCTTTATCCCCATCCTTCCTTGCGCTTCAAGGCGCGCCGGGTCACTCGGGTGACTGACACGCTCCGCCAGCAAGCGACCGAAATGTTCGAGAGCATGTACGATGCCAACGGAATTGGCCTCGCCGCACCGCAGGTGGCTTTGCCTTATCAAATGTTCATCCTGAACACTGCCGGTGACCCAGAACAGAAGGATTTGGAAAAGGTAATACTCAATCCTGAAATCCTTGAGAAAACCGGTACCGCCGAAGGCCAGGAAGGCTGCCTCAGTTTTCCCGAGCTTTTCCAAAAAGTCCGCCGCGCCAAAACCATTCGGGTCAAATACCAGACACTCGAAGGGCTGGAGGTGGAGGAAGCTCTGACCGGCCTCCACGCAAAGGCCTTTCAACACGAATACGATCACCTCCATGGTGTGCTTTTTATCGACAAGCTCGGCCCCATAGGCAAAATGGCTGCGCGCGGTGCCATTGCCTCCTTTGAGAGGTTGCACCTTCAAGACCAAAAGAAAGGCGAGATTCCGACTGATGCCGAATTGCTCGCTCGCCTTGAGGAATTGGCCCAATTGGCCTGACACATTTTGCCCAAGGGATGGTCTGTATGCGTCTGGTCTTGATGGGAACCGGTACATTTGCCGAGCCGGCTTTTCAGGCATTGTTGGCTAGCTCGCACGAGGTCGTGTGCGTTGTTACCCAGCCACCACCAAAAAAAATCGGCAGCGAACGCGGCAGTACCCGACAAATTGGCGTGGGGGTTCATGTTCTGGCACTCAGGGCAGGTGTTCCTGTTTGGCGGCCCGATAGCATCAATACTCCCGAGGCCGTTACCCAGTTGGCTTCATACAAATCCGACTTACTAGTGGTTGCGGCCTATGGGCAAATCTTGAAACCCGCCGCTTTGGAGACCGCCCGTCTGGGTGGTATCAACCTCCATGCTTCTTTGCTACCAAGGCACCGTGGCGCTGCACCTGTGGCTTGGTCCATCCTTGCGGGTGATACTGAAACCGGCGTGAGCGTGCTGCGCATGACCCCCGCTCTGGATGCTGGCGACCTTGTGGTGGTAGCCAAAACCCCTATCGGACCCGAAGAAACCGCCGGCGATCTTGAGTTTCGCTTGGCAGACATTGCCGCCAAAACGGGTATCGAGGTGGTTGATCGCATGGCGGCGGGCCCGGTTTCCGGGATTGTGCAGGATCAGTCTCTTGTCACCCGGGCTCCCAAGCTCAAGAAGGAAATGGGCGATCTCGATTGGTCCATGCCTGCAGCCAAGCTGGCAAGGGTGGTTCGAGCCATGCAGCCTTGGCCCACCGCCTTCACCCACTGGGTCAGGCAAGCCGATGGCAAACCACCACTTCGCCTTCTGGTGACCAAGGTAAAAGCGTTGCCAAGCGAATCGCATCAAAGCAACCCGGGTGAACTGTTGCCTCCCCCGGCCAATTTTTCATGCATGCGCATTGCCACAGGGGAAGGGGTGTTGGAAATTCACTCCCTTCAACCCGCAGGTAAAGCTGCAATGGATGCCCGTTCATTTCTCATGGGCAGAAGGTACATGCCGGGCGATCGCCTGGAAAAGGGTGTCACAGCAAGCTAAAGCATGGGATAGAAAACGGGGTGAACCCAAAAGGTTCACCCCGAATAAGTTTGAGCTCAAGCAGAGTTACTTGGCGGCCCGGCTCAGGTATTCACCGGTACGGGTGTCAACCTGCACCACTTCACCAACCGCGATAAATGGCGGAACCTGAATCTTCAAGCCAGTTTCCAAAAGGGCTGGTTTGTATTGGGCGTGAGCGGTGGCACCCTTCATATTGGGGTCGGTTTCCATAACCTTCAGTTCAACCATGGGCGGTAGCTCAATGCTGATCGGCTTGCCCTCGAACTGCACCACATGGCAGTTATCGTTTTCCTTAAGGTAAAGGATGAGGTCGCCTACCCAATCCTTGTTCAAGATAACCTGCTCAAAGCTTTCCAAGTCGGTGAAGACATAGTCGTCACCCTCTTGGTAGACATATTGCATGGCTCTTTTGTCGAGAAATGCAACTTCAACCTTGTCGTCAGGGCGGAAGCGGTTTTGCACCACTGCCCCTGTCTTGAGGTTTTTTAGCTTCAAGTTCAAAATTGCCCGCCAGTTGCCAGGGGTGTTCAGGTCGCGGTCTACAACCGTATACAACTGGCCATCCTCACCAACGATCACATTACCTTTGCGGACCTGACTGTATTCTGCCTGAGCCACGAACCACCCCCTGAAGTCTTGAAGCAGCTACCAAAGCGTTAAATGCCGTATTTTCGGCAAATCAGCAGCTGCGGCATACCGTATGGTGCTTTAAACTATCAAATCACACTTTACGGCACAGATCCATCTGCGAAAAGACTGTTCTACCCAACCCGACAACTTCCCATCCCGTATACTCCTGCCCATAAGGTATTCAGGAGAAACAGTTCATGCTTCAATCTGCCATGGTTTTATGGGCTGCTTTGCTTGCCCAAAATTCGGCCCCTACCGCCAAACCCAACATCATTCTCATTGTTGCCGATGATCTGGGAGCAAGGGACTTGGGTTTTTTGGGCAGTTCTTTCCACAAAACCCCGGCTTTGGATCAATTGGCCAAAGATGGAACCTGGTTCAAGCAGGCGTACTCGGCTTGCCCCGTTTGCTCACCAAGCCGGGCTGCGATTCTCACCGGAAGGCACCCGGCTCGTTTTGGCCTCACCGACTGGCTTCCCGGCAGGGCCGACCTGCCCCAACAAAAGCTGGCCCGTCCCCCATTGCCCCCCGGGCTTCCTCTCGAGGCGGTCACTCTGGCTGAAATGCTGGCCCCCAAGGGGTACACCACAGGCCATATTGGGAAGTGGCACCTGGGTGGAGATGGCTTATTGCCAACCGATCAGGGGTTCCAAACCAATGTGGCGGGTGATGCCACAGGAACTCCGCGTAGCTACATGGCCCCTTTTCGGGATCGCCAAGGCAATTCCATGCCCGGGCTCGAACAATCCCAACCAAAAGAATACCTCACGGATCGTTTGACTACCGAGGCCGAAAAATTCATTGAGAAAAATCGCGAAAAACCTTTTTTTCTTTATCTGGCCCATTATGCCCCGCACACGCCCATAGTCGCCAAAAAAGAACTGGTCGAAAAATTCAATGCCGCGCGCCGCCCAGGAGCACAGGATAACCCTGTTTATGCCGCAATGCTGGCCAGCTTGGACGAAAGTATCGCCCGGGTTCGGTCAGCCCTGAAAAAGTCCGGCATCGATGAGCGAACCACGATTGTTTTCACCTCGGACAACGGTGGCTTGTGCACCCTCGAGGGCATGCAAAGGCCCGCCACAACAAACGCACCCCTGCGGGATGGCAAAGGCTGGCTCTATGAGGGGGGAATTCGCGTTCCGTTGGTTATTGCCGGCCCCGGAATTGCCAAGGGGGCGAGCAACGACAGCCCAGTCTCGGGCATGGACATCACCCCGACTTTGCTGGGCCTGATGGGGGAAAAGCCCCCCGAGGGGCTTGATGGCGCAAACCTCTCAAACCTGCTTCAGCTCAAAAAAAATGAGGTGCCTTCAGAACCAGAACGCACACTATGGTGGCACTATCCCCATTACAGCAACCAAATGGGGCGACCAGGAGCGGCCATTCGCAAGGGGCGCTGGAAATATATCACTTATTTCGAAAAACCAAGTCTGGAGGATGGCGAACTGTTCGACCTTCAGGCTGATGCCGGTGAAAACTCCAATCGCATCCTCTCCGATCGGGCGACGGCCGAATCCCTCGACAAAGAATTGAAAAACCTTCAAAAATCAGTCGAAGCCCGATCCATGACCGCAAATCCCTCCTACAGGCCAGGTAGCCCCAACGCCAAAGGTGAGATTGTGTTGCCCGCCAAAGATGCACATGTCACTGGAGTTCAACTTCGCTACGAACCCTTGCCACACAAAAACACACTGGGCTTCTGGGTTCGCAAGGAAGATACCGCCCGCTGGGAGTTCACCATCGACAAACCAGGCCACTATCAGCTTGATATTCTGCAAGGCTGTGGCAAAGGGTCGGGCAATGCCGAGGTGGCCTTTGTGGTGGGCGACCAAGAACTGCTCTGGAAAGTGGAAGACACAGGCAACTTCCAAAATTTTGTCACCCGCACCCCGGGCAAATTCAAGCTCGAACCCGGTCGTCACACGCTCACAGTCAGGCCTAAAACCAAACCTGGAGTGGCCGTCATGGACCTGCGGGAGGTGAAGCTTATCCCCGTTCTAGCAGCCAACTGATTATTCTTTTCGCAATAAAAGCGCGTGTTCCATCCGGGGTCTGTCGCGAAAAGCGATCGCGGTGGGCCCATGAAAATGTGGCCGGGCTTGGGAGGCTCGGGCCACCGGTTTGAATCCGCATGCACGCCCTGCTTTTGCCACCAGTTCGTTTGCGCGAAGAGCCTCCGTTGCGACTGCGGAATCCGCTATCAACAAAATCAGGGGTGCCCCGGGTTTTAGATGGGTGCCCATGGACGAAAAAAAAGATCGCAGCTCCCCCATCCACTCCCGCTCAGCAGTTATCACATGCAGATCTGCATACTTGGCTCTCGCCCCCATCTCGTGCTTTTGCATTTCCTTGCTGTCCAAGCCCAGCCAGCGAAATCGCGTCGAGTGCTGATCGATGTAGTCATAAGTCGCCGCATAGGGCGGCGAAGTTATTAGCGCATCAAAGGGGGCACCAGGCAATTTGCCCGATTTGGTTGCATTTCCTTGACGCAAACTTGCGGCAGGCTGAGCTGCCGAGGGCAAAAGTTGTCGAAATACCGCCAACCGTTTGGCCAACTCCTCTGCTTTGCCGGCGAACTGCTTGGTGGCAAAACCAGCAGCCAGCCTTCTGGGGGCTATACCATCAGAAGTGTCGCCCCGCTGGCGAGACATGCGCGTGAGAATCGAACTCAAAACCAGCTCTAGGTCAGACCTCGCATGGTCTTTTCCCAGTTCGAAAATACCCATGGCAAGGGAATCAAGTTCCAAGAGTACATGCGGTTCAAATAGCGAAACATCCTCAAATCCATAGCGCCGCGACGCACCCGCTTTGCCTTTACGCCTTGAGTGGGCGAAATCGGCCACCTGATGGGCCGTATCCACCAAATGGTCTAGTTCGTTGTTGGTTAAGGGTGTGGTTTTCAGTTTGGATAGGCGCACGGCCAAAGGATTGATATCCAACCCCGTTGGCTTCATGCCCAAAAGCATGGCCTCAACCAAAACAGTGCCCGATCCGCAAAAAGGATCTAGGATTTTGCCCCCTTTAGGGCCGAAGGCTGCAGCCAAACGGTGTGCAGTGATTGGGTGCATGCGCGCCGGGTAAGAATGAAAGCCGTGCACATGGGCCCTGGTGGGGTCGTCCAGCCGCTCTGTGGATGCCTTCACATCCAAGGCAAAGGCCAGCTTTTTGGCCTCTTCTGGGTTCCCTTCGGTTTCTATTTGCCCCCCAACATGGCTGAGAGATCGCTTGGGGCCTTTTGCCATGCCGTTGGGCTCAACGGACCTGGGAGCCCTGCTTCCCTTGGGAAAGTGGTCTGATTTGGGCTTAAATTGGGCGGAATTCGGCCCTTTAGGGCCCCGATCGCGCCGAAAAATGGCCATAGGCTGCCTGCGAGTTCTGGGATGATTTGTCAATTCTTCATGCTACAGCATGGAATCTCTTGGGGATCCTTGGCAACTGACCGAATGATGGTTATAAAAGAGTTGTTGGCGGAATAAGCCGAAGTGGCGGAACAGGCAGACGCGCTGGACTCAAAATCCAGTTCCTTCACAGGAGTGTGGGTTCGACCCCCACCTTCGGCATTCAAAAAAAAGGCCCCGGTTTTTAAACCGGGGTTTTTTTTTAATGGGCTCAATTCGACTTCAACGGGATCGATAAGACTTCGTCAACTCCTCTTAGCAGTAGCTTGCCACTAGATAGGTCTGGTGTGCTCCAGTGCGTGTCACCAAAATCCGATTTGCCAAGCAGCTTGAAAACGGGCTCATTGGCAACTCGAAAAAGCTTGCCACCCTCATCCAAGACGCAAACGCTGTCACCCTGAACCCATACCGAAGCGGCAACACTTTTTGCTCCAGGCAATCGTTCTTTCCAAAGCTGGGTCCCAGTCGAGGCATCAAGACAGGTCAAAAACTGGTCCGAGGAGACAAAAAGTCTGCCTTTGGACAAAACAGGAGAACCCAAACCCGGTCCCTTTTCTTTTTTTACCCAAGCGATTGCAGCACTGGCCAACTCCTTGCCTTTCAAGGTTAGATCGCCATCAAATCCCGGTCGCACAGCCACATATTGCCCGGGGTTGAACGGGTCACTTTTGCAAGCGATCAGCAAATTTTCGTCAGCCGCGGGTGAGGTGGCAAAGCCACCGGAAAGCGCTGTGTAGCGCCATAATTCTTTACCCGTTGCGGGATCATAGGATGACAAAAGCCCGTCACCACAAAGTACCAACTCAGTGCGCTTTTGATTTTTCCACACCAAGGGGGTAGACCAAGAGGTCTTCACTTTGCGGTTTTGCCGCCATAATTCTTTGCCGGTTTCCAAGCTGAATGCGGCAACAAACGAATTTTTTTCCGCATCGCACTGCACATAAACACGCTCACCATCCATGGCAGGCGAACTCCCGCTGCCAAACCCGGTGGCTCGCGGCTCAACTCCCAAATCCTGTCGCCAAAGGATTTTTCCAGTTTGGGCATCAACGCACACAAGCTGGCCACAAGAGCCTGCCCAGCAGCAAACCCGTTGGCCATCCGTGACGGGCGTCTCGGTGGCGTAAGTGTTGGATGAGTGGTGGGCGATTTTGGGCACACCTTCAAAAAGTTTGGTGGTCCAAACCGGTTGGCCATTTGCCCCGTCCAGTGCCGTCAATATCCAACTATGCGGTTCCTTGGGGGGCTTGGAACCACCCATAAACATCCCCAAGTCACGGGTTCCTTTCGCAAAATCTGCAGGCTTGGATATTTTTTCGGCGTTGGCCGCCATCAGGAAAACTTTGCCTCCGCCAGAAACAGGGGCCGCCCAGCCAAACCCCGTTGGCTTATGACGCCATTCAGCCACCTTGGCGTCCGCCGGAATAGCCTGGGTTACATTGGGATAGACCCCATTACCCATTGGGCCACGAAAGCCGTTAGGTGTGCCTGGCTCAGCCCCAGCGGATGCACCCAAAGACCCAAAAACAGCAAAAGTTGAAATTGCCAATTTGAGGGGTTGAAACACGGCTGCTCTCCAAAATTTTTGTCGCTTCACCCAAAAGAAAAAGCGAAGACGGGACTAGGGCCCTGTGGGCCCATATCCTGAATAACAAGACCGATGATTCCATGGAGTTGAACATGAAAGCCGCATGCGTGCAAACCCAAGGGCCAGCTTCCAACATGCAAATGCTGGAAGTACCCACACCAATCCCGGGCCCGGGGGAGATTTTGGTCCGCGTAAAATACTCGGCCCTCAACCCCATCGATGTTTATCTGCGCGCAGGCACAATACCCATGCCGGTGCCTAAGCCCTTCATCCCTGGAAGTGACTTTGCGGGGGTAGTCGAGGCCGTGGGGCAGGGGGTTGCCAAATTTGAGGTGGGAGACCGGGTTTGGGGCTCGAATCAAGGCTTGTTAGGGCGTCAGGGCACTCTCGCTCAATAT
>CAIWHS010000441.1 GCA_903912515.1 uncultured Planctomycetaceae bacterium | reverse complement strand
CGGTTTCTGGCGCAGGCCGGTGGGCCAAGGATTTCCCGAAGCAAAAGGGCACCAGCCATGCTTTGTGGGTCGCGTAGGCTGTTGGTTACAATTTGTGCCAAAGGCGACGCCTGCTTAGATGTGGGGGTGAACTGGAAGGCTTTGAGGGTAGGTAAACCGAATTCAAATGTAGATGAATTCGAGGGGATGGGAGACTGAACAGGGATTTTGATGGGGGTAGGGGATTGGGCCAAAAAAACAGGGGTTGCCGGTTGTGGTTTGGCGCGGGGTGTTTTTTTTGCCGGTTGGGTTGCCCGGGGAATGGAAGGCGGAACGGGCTTGGTCACCCGTCGCTCCAGCCCGGGCTGGACTAAGATCGGCCGAAAAGATTCCAGCTCAGGAACCACTTCCCTTGGTTTGGTTTCTGAACGGGGCTGAGGAGCAGTCACCAAAACTGGCATTACCGTTTCTTGGGCAGCACGCTTGCGGCGGGCCTCTTTCAGATAATCCTCCAATGATGTGATGGCGCGATTGGAAACAGGAACCGGTTGCTGTGCACCCGGTGGTCGCGCCCCGTTGGCAGGTGGCCTAACCTTTTTGGGCTCCATAGAGGCCTTGAATATAGCTTGGAAGATATAAAAGGCAATCGTCACAGCCAGAACCAGCAGCACCAAGAAGGGGTTAGCTGCCGCGATTAGTGCTGGGATGTTCATCGATTGCCTTTACCTTTGGCTTTGCTTAGGGATGAAGAATGCAAAACTAATCAGCCTGATTGGGCCGGCTGTGCACCTTTGCCACCGATTCCAGCGATTGCTGAACGCATTCCAGTGTCGGACTGGAGATTTTGCAAGTTGTAGTAGTCCATGACACCCATTTTTCCTTCGCGAATAGCGTGGGCGATAGCCTTTGGCACTTCCGATTCTGCCAGAACCAGCAGAGCCCTGTTTTCCTCAACTTTTGCAGCGTTTTCCTGGGCCAAGGCGACAGCATTGGCACGGCGCGTTTCAGCCTGTGCTTGAGCGACACGCAGGTCGGCGGTGGCCTGCTCTGCCTGAAGGTTGGCGCCCACATTGGCACCCACGTCGATTTCCGCCACATCAATCGACACAATTTCAAAGGCGGTTTGTGAGTCCAGACTGTTGTTCAATACTGCTTGGGAAATCAGGTTCGGGTTGGCCATGATTTCTTTGTGACTGGCAGCGGAGCCAATCGCCTTAACGATTCCCTCGCCCACGCGGGCGATGATTGTTTCTTCCCCAGCACCACCCACCAAACGGTCCAACTTGGTGCGCACTGTCACGCGGGCCCGGGCCTTCAATTGAATGCCGTTATGGCAAACACCGTCTAGTGTGGCCCTACCCTTGGTTGGATCGGGGCAGTCGATAACCTTGGGAATCACGCTGTAACGAACCGCTTCCAGAATATCGCGACCAGCCAAATCAATTGCGGCGGCTGTTTTCCAGGGTAATTCAATGCTGGCCTTTTTGGCGTTGATCACGCCGGCCACTGTGCGCACCAGATTGCCCTTGGTCAGCACATGCTGCTCCAATTCGCGGATATCGATCGGAATGCCGGCATTGGTCAGCTTGATCTTTTCGTTGACCACCAGGCGGTAATCAATGTTTGACAGTTGCATGCGGATCATGTCGGTGAATCCGACATTGGATTTAGTGACCCAAGCCTTGATGTAAAGGCCCATGAAGTTGCCGAGGATAAACAGCAACACCAGAACAATGATGGCCCCGAAAATGCCACCGCCGATTAGTAGGATGTTTGCCAGATCGGCAGCAGCAAAAAGCGAAATGGTCACAGTGTGGAGTCCCCGGCATTTGTTTCAGCATGACTTGGAAAAGGCAGACCCTTTTCCAAGCCGACTAGCCTTTCGTGTCCATTATGCCTGTTTTTGTCCGTTTCTCAATGGGCTAATCCTTGTAGATGTCAAATTCAAGGTCTTGCGTGAGTGGCGGGGCTTCCAAGGGGGCCGGGGCCGAATCGGTAGGGCGAACAAAAACTTTGCCACCTGCCACCCGAATGCAGCGCACAGACGTTCCGGGTGCAACCATCATCCCTTCGGATATGCAGTCGATCCGTTTTCCATCGAATTCCGCCACGCCGCTGGGGCGAAGGTGGCTGGTGGCGATACCATTACGGCCCAAGAGGTTGTGCAGTGACTGCAGTGAAGGTTGCGAGTCGAAGGTGGTGTCTGGCCCGGGAGGGTTGAGGAAGAAGCGCCTGCCCAGCGGAGTGTGTGGCCACAGCCAGAAAAAGGCGAACCAGGCCACTGGCGACAAAAACATGGTGGTGACGAGCAGGGTCCAGCCTGTTGAGGGCATGTCGAAAAACCCGGTCACAATGCCCCCGGCGGCAGCGGTGCCTCCCAGGGCCAAAAGGATTCCACCTGTTGGCAGTATGAGTTCCAAGAAAGCCAGCGCAAGACCAAGAATGAGAAGGAACCATGCCAAGGCTACCAATGAGCTCATGGCAATGGTTCCTTCGCTTTAGGCGAGCGGCAAGTACGGATCATTCGCTTCGCACCACCACACGGTTGCCTTCCACTTCAATTACCACGATTTTTTGTTCTGGACTGATGAATCCGCCATCGGAAACCACATCCACCAAATCATCACCAAAACGAGCGGTACCAGCGGGCCTGAGTGGGGTTATGGCAATACCGGAGTTTCCGAGGTAGGCCAGATATTTTTCAGGATCAATCACACCTGTGGCACCGGGGTCGCTGAAATTGTCGTCTTTACCATCCATTAGTAAGTTGCGCGCCCAAGGTATATGGCGGATGTTGCGCATGAAAAGGGTCACAATTCCTACGGCCCCCAACACGCTTAGGCCAAATGGTGCGAGGGCCTGACCGAATCCCAGCCATTCCTCACCCGACTGTGGCCAGTGTCCGTAAACAACCAGTCCTAACCCGCCGGCCATAAGCACAAGGCCGCTTATTCCGACGACTCCAAAGCCGGGAATCAGGAACACCTCAACAAGCACCATCAGTAGACCCAGGATGAATAGCAAAATGGCGAGCCAGTCAATTTGTCCACTGATGGTGGAATTTGCCCAAAAGACAAGTGCGAAGCAGACGATGCTAATCACGCCCGGCAAGGCCAGTCCGGGCTTTAAGATTTCAATCATCAGGCAAGCCAGGCCGATGGTTACCAGGAACATGGTGGTGCCACGATGGCCCAGGAAATAGGCCAACTCGTCCAAGCCCGATGCGTTGAGAACGCGGACTTTTTCAGTGACAATTCCTTGATCGCCGTACCATGAATCGAGCGTGCCACCTGAGGTGGATGCAATGCGAAACGGGTCGCGGAGTTGGGCGGCCGTAATCTTCAGCCACTGGCCTTTGGGCTTCAAAACCCGATCAATTTTCCAGCCGTTTTCAAGGCGGTCGGGGGAAGCCATGCGCGGCGCGCCGCCAGGAGGGCGAGCCAAAACCAGTTCGCTTTCCGGATCGGTCAACCCTTTGGCAAACGCCGAGGCTGAAGATGGGTCCAGCCATTTCTGGTCAATCAGAAGACTCTCCAGATTTTTTTCCAGGCGCTCCCTGTCGCCAGGTTTGGCTGTGAGATAGTCCTCCATGCAAAGGATGAAGCGGTCGTCCGCTGCCATGCGCCCGCATGCCAAGGCGGGCAAAAGAGCAAGGTCTCTGGCCTGCGAGCCCAACCATGCTGTTATTTCTGCACTTTCATTGGCGGTAGGTAGACCATCATTAGGGTTGCCAGAATTTGTATTACCTTTGACGGCGGAACTTTGGACCTGCACCAATTGATTGGCTAGGCCGATGGCCCCATCGAGGTCGCCAGCGTGGGATTCCAAGTTTAGGACAATGATGCCCGGTTTAAGGGCTTGAGCTCGGCGCAAATCCCGCGACAACTTTTCAGCCAAAGATCCGCGCAAATTGCCCAGTAATTGAACTTGAACGGCTCCCAATTGGGCGTTGTCCAGAGTGCCAGCGCGGGCCAAGCTGTTGGGTAGCGCGTACCTGCCAAGCAATTCTTGCAGCGATTCAATGGCTTCGGGAACACAGATGCCGAGTTTTTGGGCCAATTCGCGGTCGATGGTGGGGGCGGCATCGGCATCTAGCACTTTTTCGCCACCAGCGAATTCGCGACCATCCCGGTATGGGTCTTGGCCTGCTTTCGCCTGTGGATCGCGTACTAATACCGTTTGGCGGTCAACCAAGCGCCGCACTACCACTTTGGGGCGAGACATACGGGTAGCGGTCTCTTCAAAGCGGGCCCGGTCGTTGGCATCGAGTTCGTTGGGGTTGTCCGAAACCGGCCCCAAGAAGCCCTGCTTGGAGAAGACTAATTCTTGGCAGGCGAAAGCAGGCAATATTGCAAATCGGGAAACTTCCCCATGAATGTAACCGACCGTCTGCACATCCGATGGGTCGAGGTTAGTCAAGACACGCGAAAGCTTGAGGCATGCCTCGAAATCTGCTTGACGGCTTGGTTTTCCTTCCGGGGTGAAATCAATAATCACCACCAATCGTTCGCGGTTGACGCCTGCCCCTCGTTTGAGCCCCAAAACCCCTTCTGTGATTTTACCGCCAAGCCGTTTAACCTCCTCACCCTCGAGGTTAGAAGGCATGCGAAAAACAATACCTTCAGCGGCACGGATGTTGTCGCAAAAAAGTAGGGTCAGCCCCATCGCGCACAAAATCAAGTGAAACTTGAATTTTGGTGTCACACCAGGTTGGGCCGACATGCAAACCCTCCAAAGGGGCCGCCCGGCAGGCTGTGAGGGCCAAGTAAAATAGAACCCCTGCCAACACCGGTCATTACCAGTATACCTCGGCGAGCGGTAATCGGTTAGGAACTGGCGGGTGTTCCTTGAGGCTATTGGACTAGGAGCCCGATTTCAGCTGAAAGAAACCTTGGGAGCCTCGCGCTCAGTCTCACCAATCTCGAATAGGCTGGCGGACAAAAAGCCAAGAACTGAGGCGAAAAGCACCGTTGGGAAAGTTTCGCGCTGAGTGTTGTAGGCTGTTACGGTGTCATTATAGGTTTGGCGGGCCAGGGTGATGCGGTTTTCTGTATCGGTCAGTTCGCCCTGAAATTGCATCATGTTTTGATTGGCTTTTAAGTCTGGATAGGCTTCGGAAACCATGAGTAAACGACTCAAGGCACCGTTTAGCTGCCCTTCTGCTGCCCCCAGTTTCTTCATTGCCTCGGGGTCGCCTGGATTTGCGGTGGCAGCCTGATTGGCGGTAATAGCGGTATTCCGGGCTTTGATCACTGCCTCGAGCGTGTTTTTTTCGTGTGCCATGTATCCTTTGACGCACTCAAGCAGGTTGGGGATCAAGTCGTGCCGGCGCTTGAGTTGCACATCGATTTGCGCAAAAGCGTTTTTGAATTTCTGCCGTAATACAACCAAGCCGTTGTAGGTTGAAATCAATACCAAGGCCAGAATTACGACCAATCCTGCGACAATCGCCAAACCTGTGAGAAGTGGGCCCATGAACATTGCAAATTAGTCCTTAAGAAGAAATGGCTGGGCGAGTAAGAATTCCTATTTAAAATTTACCCTGTATGGTTCGGATGGGCAACAAGCTAACCAAATTTATTCACCGAAGTCGCAGGG
This sequence comes from uncultured Planctomycetaceae bacterium, assembly GCA_903912515.1. Taxonomy (GTDB): domain Bacteria; phylum Planctomycetota; class Planctomycetia; order Gemmatales; family Gemmataceae; genus UBA6894. The sequence continues at coordinate 4,167 of CAIWHS010000441.1, read as the reverse complement.
GCCAGGGAACCTCAAGGCCGTGGACTTCCATGAGAGGGGCATCCGCCAGAAGCTTGGCGGGAGGCCCTGAAGCTACCAGCCTGCCATTGTCCATCACTGCTGCCTGATGGCATATTTCCAGCACCAGTTCCAAATCGTGCGTGGCTATCACCAAGGTGGTTGTCAGGCTCTTTAGTAGTCCTATCAGTTCCCTGCGCCCACGGGGGTCAAGGCCGGCTGTGGGTTCATCCAGCAAGATTATTTGAGGGTGTCGGGCCAAGACACCCGCCAAGGCCACTCTTTTTTTCTCCCCAAGAGAGAGCTTTTGGGGTACCCTTCCGCGAAGGTTGTCCAGGTTAGTGGCTTTGATGGCCGCATGAACCCGCTGATTGACTTCAGCTACGGAGAGACCTTGGCAAGAGGGCCCAAGGGCGATGTCATCCTCCACACAAGGTTCAAGCAACTGGTCATCGGGGTCTTGCATCAAAAGACCAAGGGCACCAGGCACGGCACGGCGCCCCTGAAGAGTGTTAAGGTCCATTCCAGCAAGGCAAGCTTCACCTGCGCGTGGCGGGATAATTCCGCTGAGAGTGAGGAGCAGTGTGGTTTTGCCAGCCCCGTTGGGGCCAACGAGGCCCACCCTTTCGCCGGCATTAATTTGCCAGTTGATTTCACGCAAATACGATTCAGAACCCGGATGGCCGGCGCTTAGTCCGACTAAGTCGATTCCACCGGTAGATTTGGGATGACTCACAACGGATCCGCCCAATTGAATGTGGCGCCCCAACTTGCCAGCAGACCGCGGGAAACCACAACAGCCAAGGGGGTCAGCAGTAACATGGCAATGACCAGTTGCCTCCACCCCAAAGGTGGCACAGATTCACCTGGCCCTTCACACCGAAGCTGCTTGGCAACGGTGATTTTTTCAGCATGCCCAGAAGACCTCCACAGCGTCATTCCCAACAGGTTGGCCAGCAAATGGTAACCTTGGCGGGAGGCGGTGATGCGGCCCCCTCGCAGGCGCAGGGCCAAACGCATCTGGCGCAGTTCCTTGCGAATCTGGTTGATGGAATTGCCCATGAGCCAGCCCACTTCTGCCAAATGCCCGGGCAGATAAATTTGCTTGGCACCCTGCCTCCAAAGGCGTGGCCCAAAACCCAAAAGCCAAACCCAGCTCCAGGTCAGAATGGCTGTTGCCTTCAAAATGACCACAATTCCCAACCTGACCCCGTCGGGTCTGGTACCCCAAGGCCCGCTTGATTCTCCTGGCCCCATCCATGCCAAGGGCAAAGCGAAGAAGACTGCCAGTGTTGTCAAACCGGTCAGATGCCCCACGATCCATTGCCAGTCGACTCCGCGCGAAAGCAGCAGGTAAAAGGAACAGGCAATCAAAACCAGAAGGGGGATGGGAATATCGATAGCGGAAATAAGGAGCGTGCCGAGAAATGAAACAAGTAGCCTGGTACCAGGTTGTACCTGGCGCATCCAAAAGGCATCGACGGTGATCGGGTTATTAAAATCGTGCCACAGCATCTTGGAAACAAGCTCGCAACACCAAAGACCGTGAAATCAGTCAGGGCCCCATGCCAAGACATTTCCGGGTGGCCGAAAGGTGGTTTTGATCCGGCATGTTATCAGATTACAATCTGGCACATACTTTGGTTTGGCGAAATCAAAAACAGTAAAAGCCTCAGGGTGGATTCATTTGATGGAAGTGCAGTTCATTCAGCGATTGAATCCCCTGGAAAATTTGGGGGCTGGCAGTGGGTTTATTTCCACGATTGCTTCGGCGTTGCCTGTTTTGGTGTTGCTTTACTGCCTGGTGATAGCCCGGATACGGGCCCCAATAGCGGGTTTGGTTGCAACTATTGTGGCCCTTTGCCTGGCGGTTTGGGTTTGGGGAATGCCGGTTGATTTGAGCTTGCTGGCTTTTGCCCAAGGGGCTCTTTTTGGCCTGATGCCAATTGGTTATACGGTTTTTGCAGGATTGCTGATTTATAACCTGACTGTGCAAACCGGGGCCTTTGAACTGGTGCGTGCCAGCGTGGGCAAGGTTTCCAAAGATCCAAGGTTGCAGGCAGTTCTTGTGAGCTTTTGTTTTGGAGCCTTCTTGGAGGGGGCTGCGGGTTTTGGTGCGCCTGTTGCCATCTGCGGGGCCATATTGGTGGGGCTGGGTTTTCCGCCCATTGAAGCCGCTGTTTTGTGCCTCATTGCCAACACATCACCGGTTGCCTACGGAAGTTTAGGTGTGCCTTTGGTTACTTTGCATTCCGTCACTGGTATCGATACTCCAACCCTTAGCGTGATGGCTGGCCATCAGCTCCCCATTTTTTCAGTTATTGTGCCTGCGGTGATGCTGGCACGGGTTTGCTCTCTCCGGGATCTGATTGCCATTTGGCCTGCCTTGCTGGTGGCGGGTGGCAGTTTTGGTGCGTTTCAATTCCTTTTTGCCACTGCTCACAGGTACGGTCTGGGCGAACTTTATCCTTTAACGGATATTGGCGGCGGTATATTTTCGATGGTTTTGACATCAGTTTTTTTGAGGTTTTGGTCTCCCCCGCCCATGGTCGACCCGGCCCGAGGCGGCCCTTGGATTGCCCCTAGTGCATTGACTGTGTCGGAACCAAAAACCACTTGGCCTTGGATTAGGGCCTGGATGCCCTTCGCCCTCATGTCCGCCTTGTTGATGGGCGCTGGTTACCTTCGGCAATGGGAGGAGAAATCGCCCATTCAATTGCCCGGTGGGATATTGAGTCGCCTGCAATATCCGTTGGGGAAACTGCATTTGGGTGTGCAGCGCGATGAGAAAATGCGTTCGAAGCCCGATGAGCGTGAAAAGGCGCTGTTTGATTTTCGTTGGTTCACCGCTTCGGGCACCTCGGTGTTGGTGGCGTTCGTGCTTGCAGCATTCGTTTTAAAGGCAAGCGTGGGGCAGGTTTGGCGTTCCATCAAGGTCACCGGGCACCAAATGACGGAACCGTTGCCTACCATTGCCTTCATGTTGGGCTTGGCTGCTGTGACCAAGTACGCGGGCATGGACGCCACTTTGGGCCACGCCTTCGCACAAACAGGAGTTTTCTACCCGTTTTTTGCGGCCATGCTCGGTTGGTTGGGTGTTTTTCTCACCGGAAGCGACTCTGGCAGCAATGCCCTGTTTGGCAGCCTTCAGAAGCTAACCGCCTTGGAATTGCACAGCCAGGGTTACATGGCGGGGCTGGATTCCGGACAGGCTCAGGTGCTGATTTGCACTTCCAATAGCACCGGCGGCGTGATGGGCAAGATGATTGACGCCCAGTCCATTGTTGTCGCAACTGCTGCCACCAACCAAGTTGGTCAGGAGGCGCGAATTTTCAGGATTGTGGCGACCTATTCTTTAGTGATGGCGGCTCTAATGGGGGCCTTGGTGATGGCCCAGGCATACATTCCGGCCCTGTCTTTTCTAGTGCCCAGCCTGCCTGCTTCGGGTGGCTGATTGGCAATTATGGCGGTTTATTCCCCTGCGGCTGCGCCCTCGATTCTTTTGTCGCAGATGGCCCAAATTTGCCCTTTGGAGTCTACCCATATGGTGTGTGCATCGCCTTGGGGCGAGCTGATCACCTTGTGTCCGCGGGCTATTAGGGCCTTGGTGAGGCCAATCCTTGCGGTTGATGTGGCCCCCTCCATGCGGATCTGATCGGGCAACCATTGGTGGTGAATTCGAGGGCTGTCGACCGCCATGCGCGGTGGCAAGTCCCATTCCAGCAGGTTCCAAAGGACTTGCGCGACCGTGTTGGGTATCGTTCTGCCGCCTGGACTGCCAGTCACCACTCTTACTTTGCCATCCTTGACCACCACCACAGGGCATTGTGAACTAAGCATGCGCTTGCCTGGCGCGATCAGATTGGGTGGTGTGCCGATTCTGCCACTGCGGTTGGTTTGGCCCGGCACCCAGTTGAAGTCTCCCATTTCGTTGTTGAGGATGAATCCGCCCCCGGGGACCACGACTCTCGAGCCATAAATTTCTTCCAAGGTTGTAGTCATACTGACAGCGAAGCCGTCCCCATCGAGTACGGAGATGTGGGTTGTGCTGTCACCCTCCGACGCAAGCTGGATATCCCCGGCCAGCCTTACGCTGGGTGTGGCCTTTTCCATTTGGATGCCTGCGGCGAGTTTGGCGGCAAATGCCGGGTTGAGCAATTCTTGGGGCAT
>CAIWHS010000440.1 GCA_903912515.1 uncultured Planctomycetaceae bacterium | reverse complement strand
TGGTGGCAATCAAGCAGCGCCACCCAGTCGTTACAACAGAACAAGTTGCCGGCGCTTTTAAATTTGTCCACTGAACTGGCCGACCAATTCCGTCTCAACCAAAAAAAAGCTAGGGAAATACTCAGCCAAAAACCGGCTTCAGGGGGGTGACGGCAGCTCAATGCCGGGTTAGACTGCTTGGAAACCCCGCCCCAAAATTGCTTTTTCGGGATTCAGGCATGCAAGCTATTACTACCGCGCTGTTGCTCATTTTGGCCGGCCAAACCGAATGGAACCAGTTCCAAGGCCCGGGCGGCCAAGGCAAGGCTCCAGCAGCAAACCTCCCCGAAAAATGGTCCGAGACTCTCAACCACGCTTGGGGCGTCAATATTCCCGGCAAAGCATGGGCCTCACCCATAGTCCACCAAGGCAAAATCTGGCTCGCCAATTCCACCGAAGATGGCAAACGCCTCTCACTCCTTGGTCTCGACCTCACAACCGGCAAGCAAATCCACGACATCACCGTTTTCGAGGTGCCAAAGCCCGCCTTCTGCTTCCCCTACAACAGCTACGCCAGTTCCACTCCCACCGCAAAAGATGGCAAAGTTTTCGTCCACTACGGCTCCGCCGGCACCGCGTGTATTAATGCGCAAAACGGCAACATCCTCTGGAAAAGAAATGATCTGCCCTGCGATCACCACCGTGGTGCCGGCTCCTCACCTCTTCTGTGGAATGACCGGCTCTATCTCATCTTTGACGGCTTCGACAAACAATATGTCGCCTGCCTCAATGCCACCGACGGAAGCACCCTGTGGAAGACCGACCGCGGCTTCGATTACGGAACCGATAATGGCGATAGCAAAAAGGCCTATGCAACCCCGGCAATCGTCGAGGCCAATGGCTCCACCCAGGTAGTCTGCCCGTCAGCTTCCCACACTGCCGCTTACGATGCCCTCACTGGCAAGGAGGTCTGGCGCGTCAAGCATGGCGGCATGAACGCCGCCTCCATCCCTCAACGCAAGGGCGATTCACTCTTTTTGGCCAGCAGCGACGGCGGTTGGGGCCTCGGCGCCGTTCGCCTGGGCGCTACGGGTAAACTCCCCGAAGATGCCATTCTCTGGAAAACCGCCAAAGGCGCTCCGCAATACTCTAGCCTGGTGATCGATGGCGACCTCATCTATTCCGCTACCGAAAAAGTCTTCTCCTGTTGCCTCGAGGCTGCAACAGGAGCCGAGGTTTATCAGGAACGCCTTGGCAACAAGTTCCACGCCTCACCAGTCCTAAGCGGTGACAAGCTCTGGCTATTTGATGACAAAGGCAAAGGCTACTGCATCCGGGCAGGCAGAAAATACCAACTGCTTGGTTCAGGCCAACTCGATGACGGCTGCATGGCCACACCGGCAATCGCCGGGGACATCTTGATCGTTCGTACCCGTAAGGGCCTGCACGCCCTCAAAGTGGGTGGGTGATCCAATTCGAAATCCCTATCTTTTCTAATGCGCCCGGGCCACTGGTGGCTTGCGGTGCGACCAACTTTGTTAGCCGCGCGAACGGGTGCACTCATGGCCGAAATTGCTGACAATGTCCAACTGCGCCGCTGGCTCGATGCAGGTATCGAAGCCGGCCGCCTAGCCGGTCAGGTTCTGCTCAAATGGCGGTCGCGCTTCCAAATTCGCGAAAAAGGCCAATACGATCTCGTCACCGACGCCGACATCGAAAGCCAAAGGGTCATCCACGAACATCTCGTCAGCCGCTTCCCCAACCATCAAATTCTCGGTGAAGAAGGTGGCCCAGAAGAAAAAGATCCGGGCCTCAACGCACCACCCACCTGGATTGTCGACCCGGTCGATGGCACCAGCAACTACGCCCACGATTTTCCCTTCTACTGCACCAGTATCGGCCTGCAGGTGGCGGGTGAATTGGTGGTCGGCATCATTTACGACCCCCTCCGCGACGAACTCTTCAGTGCCGCCAAAGGCCAGGGGGCTTTTCTCAATGGCAAGCGCATTTCTGTCACTGCCCAAAACCGCCTAGACAAAGCCATGGTCACCACCGGCTTCCCCTACCAGTGCCAAGGCCGCGAAGCACTCTTCGATTGGTGGCGCTACTTCTCCATCAACGCCCAAGCCCTGCGCCGCACCGGCAGCACGGCCCTACATATGGCCTATGTCGCTTGTGGTCGTGCTGATGTCTTTTACGCCTTCGATAGCCACGCATGGGATGTCGCCGGTGGGGCTGTCATCCTCCGTGAGGCCGGCGGCAAAATCGCCAACCTGGTAAATCCTTCATCTTCCTTCAACCCATTCCAGCCAGACTGCCTGGCCACCAATGAAGCCCTCCACCCGATTCTGGCAGAAAGGTTTGCCAATGGGCCCGAGATGACATGCTGACGGGGCCTCCCTAAAAAAAACCGATTCCAGCCAGCAAGACTGTCCGAACTGTTTGGCAGTTCATGCGACGAATTGCGTTGGCAATAATTGGTTCAACAATTCCCCAAGAAGCTATCTGACCAAATGAACAATTTGGTCGATCCAAAGTATGATTTTTTGGTCCACCCAGGCAAAAGCTTTTGACAATTTGGCCAGATTGTGGCCAAAGGCCGCCAGCAGGCGGTGATGGTAGAAATGCTGGGGAAAAATGCCATCTCCCCCGCTGTTAAAATCCGCGGCCGGGTTTGCATTTCTATTCTCCTCCCGTGCATCACCTACCTATTCTGGCCAAAGATGCTCACTCAACGGCCGCCCAAGTTTAGACCCGCTGTTCCTTCATAGGCGATAAAATCGGTCAGCGTCTCCAGCGTGTCAAAGTCAATGCAGCGCACCCGGCCACCCTGGGTGTCGGATTGGGGGTACGCGTGATGGCGCTGGGGTGGTTGGGGAAGGGGCCGGTCGGTTGAAGAACCCGGACTGCGGTAGCCGCCTAACTGGGGGGCGGGGTAGGCTTGGAGGCTGTAGGGGTTTGTGCCTTCGGGGAAGAATCTGTCATGTCGGAATGGAAGCGATTGCTGGTTGGCCGATTCACGGTGCTGCTGGCGCTACTGGGCTTCAACATTCTGGTGCTGCCGCTGCTGGATGAGGGGATGGCCGGGGATTTCATAGGGCGGGCCTTCTACAGCCTGCTGTTCATCGAATGCGCTGACCTCCTCCGGCGGACCGGGCGGTACTTCCGCACCGGGCTGGTCCTTTCGGCCCTGGCGCTGGGTTTCGGCTGGCTGGTGCCGTTTTGGCCGGGGCCCTGGTTCTACCTGCTGCAGTTCCTGTTTGCCGGCACGCTGCTGTTTTTCCACGCGATACGCCTAATGGACGCGGTGCGCAAGGATCACCTGGGCAACGAGCAGTCGATCGTGGGGGCTCTGTGCGCGTACCTGCTGCTGGGGCTGGCGTGGACCATGGCGTATTCGATGGTCTGCAGCGCGGATCCCGGGGCCTTCAGCGTGCGGATCTTCGATGACGCGGACGGTGGTGGCGTGGAGAGGTCAAGGCACGCTAGTTTCTCGCAACTGATCTACTTCAGCATCACCACCATCACCACGCTGGGTTACGGGGACATCGTGCCGCGCTCCCCGCTGGCGAAGTCGCTGGCAATGTGCGAGGTGCTCACCGGCGTGGCTTTCCTGACGGTGGTGCTATCGGTGCTGGTGGGGATGCTGGGCCGCAGGGACCGCCACGGTCACCACCACCCAGTCGCAAGGTCTTCGGAACCGGCCCGCGAGCAGTCTTCAGCGCCCGGCCAGGTTTAGCCCCACGGCCCCCTCGTAGGCGGTGAATTCGGCTAGGGTCTCCAGCGTGTCGAAGTCGATGCAGCGGACGAGGCCGGCCTGGGTGAGCGTGCCGGCGAGGATAGAGGCCACCCCATCGGGCGGGCTGGTGCCACGGCCCTTGGTGGCCGCCACCGCCATGCCGCCGGAAAAGGACGGGTCGAACGCGTAGAACGAGCGAAGCGTCGCGCCGGTGTTACCATCGATCACCACCACATGGGGCCCGCCTCCGGGCCCAGCCCCAGTGATTACCTCTGCATGGCCATCGGCGTTCAGGTCGCTTGCGGCAAGCGTGAGGCCCCCCATGAATTTGGGTGAATACGCGTAGAATGAACTGACCACCCGAGCCGTGTACCCTTGGAAAACCACCACATGCGGGGCAACGCCCGGCCCTGATGCGGTGACCACATCGGCGTAGCCGTCACCCGTCACATCGCCCGCGGCCACCATCACCCCGCTTAGGTACTGCGGAGCGTAGGCGTAGAAGGAGTAGAGCGTCAGGCCGGTGGCTCCCTGAAACAGCACCACATTGGGCGGGGCACCCGGTCCGG
>CAIWHS010000439.1 GCA_903912515.1 uncultured Planctomycetaceae bacterium | reverse complement strand
CGGTGATTTCGTTCTGTTTGTTGGCGGTTCTTGTCTGCGTGGTGCTGTTGGTGGTGATGGAGTCCCAGTTGCCGACGGCGTCGTAGTCCCAGGACTGGCTGGTTGTGGGTGAGCCGGTGACATCGGTTTTGGTGCCGTTCAGGGTGCCCAACTTGTAACTGGCAAGCTGGTTCAGCGTGTCATAGGTGTACACCTCGCTGAGGGAGGCTATCACCTTGTTGTCCTTGTAGAGGCGATTGCCATCGCGGTCGTAACCGTACTGGTAGCGATCAACATCGGTGTTGGAGCCGTTGATCCAGCGTTGATCGGCGATTCTGCCGAAGCGGTCCAGGCCGGTGTACTGATCCCCGGCATCGCCGACGGATTCGGTGGAGAGCTTGAAGTAACTGAGATCGACGCCGGGTTGGGCATGGGCCCGTTTGACTACGGAGCCGAGGCCGAGGTAGCTGTACGCCTCCAGCGTGTTGGAGGCATCGCTCAGCGAACTCAACCGGGAGATATTGCTATCGAGCCCGGACGCATAGTTGTAGTTGACCGCATATCCCGAAGCGTAGGTGACCGAGGTCAACCGACTGTGATTGGCCCCGCTGGGCATCTCACTGTAGGCGTACTGCACCCGACGATGGGCCAGGTCACGGGCGAAGCGGGTGAGAAGAAATCGAGCCTCGACAACTGCCTCAAGTTATTGGCGGGGGTGCAAGAACAGATCCGATTCGCCGACACCAAGTCGGCGTTCGTGTTCGCCATCAACACTTTGATGTTTGGGTTCGTCGTCAATAGCGTCATCACGCTCAAGAGGGCGCTGGCACTCAACCCGGTACCGGCCGCGGGGTGGGTTGGGCTGGTGGCCCTGGTCTTATTTGGTGTCTGCGCGGTCGGGGCAGTTGGGATGTTGATCTACACCGTCATGTCCCGGTTTGGTGAAAAGGCCCCAAAATGCCATATATTCTTTGGGCACATCGCCACGCAGTATGGCCACGATTTCGAAAAGTATTTCACGGACATAATGGCGATGTCGGAGGACGACTGGTTGAAAGAGGTCTGCACGCAGGTCCTCGAAACATCGCACATCGCCCTGGCAAAGCATAAGATGGTGAGATATGCGGGCTTTTTGACAATTGCAGGTCTCGCCTGCTGGGTTTTTGCCGTGTTTACCATCTCCCTTATCCCATAAGCTATGCTCCGCAAGTAGGGACCCACCTATAACGTCCAGAATTATGCCCACATTTGCAGAGTCGCCTTGCGTCCTAACACATCCGAAAGGATGAGTTGTCTTGACGAAGGCGGGGCCCGGCGTTGGATGAGATTGATTCGGCCGGGAAAAGCCCGTATCCGCGAATAGTCGATTAAATCCCAAACTCCTTCGGCAGCGAACCTATCCGGGCAGAAACCTGAAAAAAGGTGGTTGATATTATGCGGCATCATAGTCGGACGCGACCCCAAAAATATCCTAAAACTGAAATTTTATGCCAAACTTTTGATGAGGAATCCTTACGGTTTAACTTAGTTCTATTCTTAAATTTATATTTTGGAAGCACAAATGTCCCCCACGTCCAACTGATTTCTTCCCCATGCGATATAATCTCTAAGGATAGATTCAACAAAACCAATGGGCATTGAAATGTCAGCAAGAAAAAGACTCTTCTTTAAATCTTTAACAATAACTCTTTCCATACCGATTTTTGTAGTCACAAGAATTAATCCAAACTTGTCCTCTATGGCGCCCATGCCGATTTGGTCTAAATGGTAAAAAGCACTTAAACTTCGCCAACTTACGGGATCATTGATATAGTCACAAGAAAAATACGCCTCGTAGATCGATTTAAAAAGTTCGGCAGTTTCGGCTTGATCAAAAGGATTATTGTTTCTTTCAAGTTCGGCTTCACAAATTCGAAAAGCACTTTCCGTACTTGCCCTCAAGGAAATCCGATCGTTCCAATCACCAATCGGGACATTTCCAACCCAAAACCGAAATTGAATGTATGTACCAGGAAAGCCTGGAAAATTCATCAATTCTCCAATTTCAACTGCAAATGTTTCTGGATTACCAAAAATCATTGGGAAAGTTCCTCAAGCCGCTGAAGGGCATATTTTGTGATATTTCTTATGCCATCCCCGACATCGTCAATTCCGCTAAAATGAGCTGTTCCGTCATTACTATCAGAATATCGATATATCTGGCCTTTCGAATTTCGGCCATACCAACTCCTTGGTGCTATTGAATCTGCTGGGACCGCACGGCGGAAAACTTCTTCTGCATCCGGTGGTAATGGAGTCTTTCCAGGTCTCAAGCCTTTTCCAGGTACATGGGCCGGATTTATTGAATACGCAGGTTTTGGACCATCAAAACGTGGTAGGTTTCGGCTTGGAGTTTGGCCTCCAGGGCCACACGCATTATGTACCCAAACCTCAAACTCCCAACTCTTGTCCCCTACAAAATACGTATGCCAGTCTGCAACGCGGAAGTTGTAAACTGTTTCCGCATCCCCGGTTTCGATTACATTTTCTACTGTCAGTTTGGATTTATCTACTGTCAGTAAATGATCACCAGCTTTTAGCTCCCCCGCCGCAGTCCATCCTTTTCCATCCACCCAAAAAGGGTGCTCAGCCGTCGTTCGGATGACACGACCTTGAACCACCACCTTCAGAATCGGGGCGGACCGGACAAACACGTCCTCAACAATCTTGTCCCCAACCTGGCCTTCCGGATCGAATTCATTCCGGGAGAGAACGATGTCTCCCACTTTCAAATTTTCAATCAGGATCGAGCCTGTGGCGGTGCGAACAGGTGTTCCGGCGGCGAAACACGGGCGAAAGACCTGACTTGAATTTCCCGCCACACCTATGAGGTCAAAACCAGCCGAGACGTAATTCCCGTTGGCAATATTTTCGCCGGCGTTGATCGTTCCGCCGATTGCCTGACCGGCGTTGATCAATCGAACTGGAATCGCAACCGCACTTCCCAGCGCGCAGGGGTTGACCACTCCTAAGCCGACATTGACAGCGGTCCCGGTATACTGCCCTCCGGCATAGGCTCCTGAATCGTAGTTGACGACATCATCGTATCCGACCCAGGTCCTGATTCGTTTGGTAATGCCAATGCTGACCGTATCGCCTAGCCCGGCCGAGTAGTTGCTGAAATCCCCAAACCAATCCCCACTGGGGGCAAAGTAAGGTTGATCCGGCTCAATAGACATTCCATTGGGGCCAATTGG
>CAIWHS010000438.1 GCA_903912515.1 uncultured Planctomycetaceae bacterium | reverse complement strand
GGTGGTGGTGGTCATGGTCTGGAAGAAACTTTTGTCTTTGGTGAAAGTCCAAGCAAGCTTGGCTTTCGCTCCTGTAACCGCGGGGGCCGCGGGTTTTGGAGCATCTTTAGGGGCCTCCTTGGGTGCATCCTTAGGAGCCTCTTTAGAAGCTTCTTTAGGCTTGTCTGCAGCCTTCTCCTGGCCCATGGCCGGAAGCCACACGATGCCCAAACCCAAAAACGCCATTGGAATCCAACGCAAATTCATCACCCAAACCTCCCGAGCAACGGGCGAACCCAAGGGATCCCTTGGTGAAGTAGTCATTGACTGTAAACCTACACCGGACACCAACGGAAACAAGCCCAAGGGTGCCAATATGGCTTACCCGGGCATGGAATGCGTTTCCATAACCTTGTTCGGCGGCACTTACATTATATGACTATATAGTTTCAACGACTTTGTTTTCCAGACAGATTACTACTTGCCGGGAGATTATCGATGGATTTGCTCAACACCCTGCCTGGCTCTTCCATGGAAGGGTTTTTTCCATCAGGCTGGAATTTGGGAGTCATAGATGGCTTGGGCAGCTTGCGTGGAGAGGCGCTCACCAAGCCCCGGCCCTGGTGGAATTCCAATTTCCAGCTGGTGCCCTGCGAAACACTACCCGATTTTGACACCATGCTTGGGCATGCCATCGCATTGGAAATACGCCAAGCCCGCGAAAATGGCCAACCATTGGCCATGATTCTTCCCGTTGGCCCCATGGGCATGTACCGCTGGGCGGTTTGGTTCCTCAAACAATGGCGGGTCGATTGCACCCATGTGCACGGTTTCAACATGGACGAATGGAGCGACGCTCACGGAAACACACTTCCCGGCGATCATGCGGGGGCGTTTCAGCACGCCATGCAGCAGGCCTTCTATGGCCCCTTGGGGGCCGCAACAGTTCCAGTCTCGCAGCGCCATTTCGCCACACGCGAAAAGTTGCCAACTTATGGTCAGCGTATTGGTGAACTAAAAGCCAAGGGCGCAAGGCTGGTCACTGTTTTTGGTATTGGACGGGTCTGCCATATCGCTTTTTGGGAGCCCCAATTTGCCGGTGAATACCCATCTGCCAAGGAATGGGCGGCCGATACCCACCGCCTGGGAGCCAAGCTCCACCCGCTGACCATCGAGCAAAACGCCCTCACCAGCTTCAAAAGTTGGACAACTCGCGTCCCCGCTTTTGCCAACACCATTGGGCCCGGACTCTTTTTGCAAAGTGATGGCATTCTAGGCGGAGCAGATGGCACCTTCGGTCGGGGAATGCAATGGCAAGGCCTCTCCTTGCGCATGACACTGGCCCACGAACCCACTCCCTGGATTCCATCCAGCAACATGACCACACTCCCCGGCCAGCTTTTTGTGCTCAAGGAGTTATTGGAACCTCTAGATCCTGAATGCAACTAGACTGTAGGCCTATTCTTTTTCCTTGCGAATAGTCGCCAAGGCCGCCAAGGCTTCGGCCCTGGCTTTTTCATGGCTGACAATGGGCATTGGGTAATCCTTGCCCAGTTTTACCCCGGCCGCAGCCAAAATAAGGGGAGGGGCTTCCCAAGGCCTGTGAATGTACTCGTTGGGAAGTTTGGCTAATTCGGGCACATATTGGCGCACATAACTACCCGACGGGTCAAATTTCTCACCCTGACCAATGGGGTTAAATACCCTGAAATAAGGTGCGGCATCCGCGCCACAACCGCCAGACCATTGCCAACCCAAGGTGTTGCTGCCCAAATCGGCATCGACCAATGTGTCCCAAAACCATCGGGCCCCATTTAGCCAGTTTTGGATCAAGTCTTTCACCAAAAACGAGGCTACGATCATGCGCACACGGTTGTGCATCCAGCCTGTGGCCCAAAGTTCACGCATTCCTGCATCAACCATGGGGTAGCCGGTTAATCCCTTTTCCCAAGACTTGAGAGCCTTGTCATCTACTTTCCACGGAAAACGCTCATAATCTGCACGTAACGGCCGGGTTGGTGTGTGGGGGAAATGGAAAAGCAGATGGTAGGCAAACTCACGCCATCCCAGCTCCTTGAAAAAATGCTCCACACCGGGGGGCAATTGGGAACCCGGTTGCAGCCCTGCCGACTCAAGCACAGCATGCCATGCCTGCCTCGGGCTAATCTCTCCACTGGCCAAGTAGGGAGAAAGTTTGCTGGTTCCAAATGTCGACGGGATATTCCGGCCTTCCAAATAATTTCCAGAGGCATCTCGGCCAAATCTTTCCGCAAAGTCCAGTGCCGCTCCTTCCCCATGTTTCCATGCCTTGAGCATGGTTTGGTCCCATGAAATTTTGGGCAGCAGTTTTAGGGTTTCAAGCTTCTCACTCTTGGGCCAGTTGGCCACTGGTTTCAGGGTACGAGGGGCTGGCCAAGGCGCTTCCGGGTGCCAACCATCGTAGGCACTCTTCCACATGGGAGTGAAAACCTGAAAAGGTTTACCCTGTTTGTTTTTTACTTCGGGAGGTTCTTTAAGAAGGCATCCATTGAAGCTTTCCACCTCAAGGCCATCCGACCGGAGTTGCTTTTTCACTTCACTGTCGCGGGCGATTGCTGCGGGCTCCCAACGCCTGTTCCAGCAAATCATCTGGGCGCCGGTTTCCTTGGCAACAGCCCGCAAGACTTTCAGCGCCGGGCCTTTGCGGATGACTAGTGTAGAACCCTTGCTTTCAAGAGCTTCTGAAAGCTTTGCGAGTGCTTGGTGGGTCCACCATCGCTTGGCTGCCCCTTGGGCCCATTCACCCTCCTCCTCGGGGCTCCAAATATAGACAGGCAATACAGGCCGGTTGGTTTGCGTTGCCCGAATCAGGGCTGGATTGTCACCAAGGCGCAAATCGTGGCGAAACCAAACTATTACCGGCGGTGTGGGGGGGGACATGGGCAACTTTTTCCTTCTGTTTTGACTGGGTTCAGCCTTTGAGTTTTAAAGTGGACAAGCCGCCATCCACTGCCAGCACTTGGCCTGTGATCCACGAATTGCATGGGTCTAAAAAGAATTCAATGGCCCGAGCCACATCGTCAGGCTCACCCAGCCTGCCCAGTGGATGCATGGCCATGCTGGCTTTGGCAGAAGCCTCATTCTGTGTCAACCGCGCGGTGAGTGGGGTTCGTGTCAGGCCTGGGGCCACCACATTCACCCGGATATTCCGGCTGGCATAGGTGGCGGCCGCGCTCAGGGCCAGGCCGGTAATTCCCGCTTTGGCAGCAGCTATCGCCTCGTGGTTGCTCAGCCCTATCAGGCTGGCGGCCGTACCCAAAAGCACAATGGAACCACCACTTTCACGCATGGCGTTGGCACCCGCTCGCACACACGAGAAAGCTGTTGTCAGGTTGGTTGCGATCGTTTGGTTAAATTCTTCGAAGGTGGTTAGATGGGCTGGCTTCAGCAGGACCGACCCAACGCAATTCACCAGACCATCCACTCGTCCATGCAGTTCTTTGGCGCGCTCGACCAAGCGGTTCACATAATCCGGGTCGGTCGCATCCCCGTGGAGGGCGTGCCCGTTCAGTTCACTGGCCAAGGCGTCCAGTGTGTCGGCCCGCCTGCCGCCCAGTACCAAGCTGGCTCCATGGTTTTTGACCAGCCTTTTACAAAGGGCTGATCCAATGCCACCGGAGGCTCCAAGCACGATGTGAACAGGCATGGGATTAAAATCAGGAATGGTCATGGCTGGGCCCAAAAAAAGGATTAAAAAACACTGTAATCAAATCCTAGTCAACGATTTGGCCAATGCCATCAGGCATCGCCGGAAATTGGGTTGTCCACGGCCATTTCCAGCCGAATTCGCCCAGCCTGCAGCCTGATTTCCTGCCTCTGTGACTCGGAAAGGCGGGCCAAGTTTTTTACCTGCAAGATCATGCGAGGGTTTTTCGATAAAAGCCCTTCGTGCCTGTCCAAAAAATCCCAATATAGAGTGGTGAATGGGCAAGCATCCGTTCCAACTGAATTCTCCGGCTTGTACTGGCAATTGCGGCAGTGGTTACCCATGCGCTGGATGTATTTGCCCGTGGCGGCATAGGGCTTCGAGGCCATGATCCCGCCATCAGCATATTGCGACATGCCTAGCGTGTTCGGCAGTTCCACCCATTCCACTGCATCAACATAACCAGCCAAATACCATGCGTGCACTTCTTTGGGGTTCACCCCAAAAAGCAGATTGAAGAGCCCTGTCACCATCAGTCGTTGAATATGGTGCGCATATCCAAGCTTCAAGGTCTGGCTAATCGCATCGCGAAGGCAGGCCATTTTTGTCTCCCCAGTCCAGAAAAATCCGGGCAAGGGGGCGTTAGCACCCAATCCATTCAAGTTCAAATAACCAGGCATATGCAGCCAATAGATTCCCCGCACATATTCACGCCAACCCAGTATCTGTCGAATGAATCCTTCCACGGCCGCAAGTGGTGCGTCTCCATTCCGCCAAGCATCCTCAGCCTTTTGGCAAATGGTCAAAGGGGAGATCAACTTCAAATTAAGTGCGGCCGAAATCCGGGAATGGTAAAGCCATGGCTCACCAGCCCACATTGCATCCTGGTAGGCCCCAAACCAAGGGAGCCGGTTGCGGATGAAATCATCAACCGCCTTTTCTGCCTGTAGAGGGGTCACAGGCCAGTCAAATGAGTCTGTTTCCCCAGGGTTTTTGGCAAAATTCTTTTGCACCAACTCAATTACTTCACGGGTTATGGCATCCGGTTGGAAGGCTATTGGGGCAGGCAACATTCCAGGGCCATCCCGGCCAAACGAAGCACGGTTTTCTGCATCGTAATTCCAGGACCCACCCGCAGGTTTGTTGCCATCCATCAAAATGCGGTGTTTTTCCCGCATCGGCCGGTAAAAATACTCCATGCGTAATTGCTTGCGTCCTTGGGCATGGCGTGCGAATTCTTCGCGACTGCAAAGAAAATGGCGATCCACCACCTCCTCGTGTGGGCGTCTAAGCTTGGTTAGCAAGCTGGTGATCTCATTCCGAACCCGGTATTCACCAGGTTCCAGAAAAATCACCTTGGCAGGTTGGTGCCGCATGACTGCGCGCTCCAATTCACCAACCAAGCTTTGGGTGTTGCCCGGCGTGTCCAGTCGTATGTAGTCGACCCGCCTGCCCTCACCTTCCATATCTTGGGCAAAATGACGCATTGCTGAAAGAAACAAAGTTGTACGAGCCTTGTGCGACCAGACATGCGTGGACTCGCCCCGCACCTCGGCCATAAATATCAGGTCTTCCCCGGGATTAAATTTTTCCAAAACGGCTGACTGTCGATCCAGTTGATCCCCCAAAATGAAAATCAGATGGCGAACCGATTGGTTGGAGCCTTGATTGGCAGGGTTCAAACCTGTTTTTCCGCCCATGGATTTCCTTTTTGTTAACGGAATTTGGCAAAAACGAGCCTGAACTAAAAAACAGACAAGCCAAAATCCTCCCATAATTGGTAGTCTTACACAGGCTGTGAATGCCTTGGATTTCATAATTTCAAAAAATAATTGGCCAGTTGAACAGAGAGTTTGCGCGATGTCCCTTGCAGTGGCGGCTTCCAAGCCAGGTTCAGTTGGGCAGTTGATCGGGCAATTTGGGTTTGCGCGTGTCGCCACCGCAGTCCCCATGTTGCATTTGGCCGAACCGCAGGCAAACACCCGCGAGATCATCCAACTACTTGCCGAAGCGGAGGGGGAAGGCGCTGATGTGGTGCTTTTCCCAGAATTGTGCCTGACTGGTTATACCTGCGGGGACCTGTTTGCACAAAACGCCTTGGCCGATGCCGCTTGGGAAGCGCTGGAAGCAATCCGGGCCTTCACGGTGGAACAGTACCAGGGCCTTGCAGTGGTCGGCCTTCCCGTGCGCCATGCCGGTAGGCTTTTTAATTGCGCCGCCGTGATGGCCCACGGCATGATACTGGGGCTAGTGCCCAAAACCTACCTGCCCAATCATCAGGAATTTTACGAGGCCCGCCATTTTGCCTCGGGTATGGGCCACAAGGCGGAAATGCTGCATAAAGATGGAATTCAGGTGCCATTTGGTGTGGATATCCTGTTTCAACACCGATCCATAAGCGGACTGATAGTGGGTGTGGAATTGTGTGAAGATCTCTGGGTGCCCAATCCACCCAGCTCCACCCAAGCCATGGCTGGGGCGACAGTCCTTCTGAATCTCTCTGCCAGCAACGAAGTGGTGGGCAAACACGCCTATCGCCGTTCATTGGTGCAGTCCCAGTCGGGCCGGTGTCTGGCTGCCTACCTTTACGCCTCGAGCGGCGTGGGCGAATCATCGAGTGATTTGGTTTTTGGTGGCCATGCACTTATTGCCGAGAATGGCGTCCTTTTGGCGGAGGGCAAACGGTTCAGCCATCAAAACTGCCTTCTTATGGCTGATGTCGACCTGGAGAAGTTGATGCACGACCGCCGGGGTTCCTGCACTTTTTTTGCGGGTTTTCCCCAAGCGGCTCCGCCTGCAAGGACCATCGGGTGGGGCTTGTCTTCAAAGCGCAACCCCGCCAAGAGGCCATTGCAAAAACCGGTGGAACCGCACCCCTTTGTTCCGGCCAAATCAACAACCCGCGATGAACGCTGCGAGGAGATCTTTTCCATTCAGGTGGAAGGTTTGGCCAGACGTTTGCGTCAGATTCCTGTGCGGGTGGTTACTTTGGGGGTTTCTGGCGGTCTCGATTCAACTTTGGCCTTATTGGTGGCAGTTGCGGCTCTCGATCGCCTTGCCATGCCTAGGTCTCAACTGCTGGGTCTATCCATGCCTGGCTTTGGCACCACCAACCGTACACACGAAAATGCTGCGGCTTTGATGCGGCTCCTAAAAATTCAATCTGGAGAAATAGATATTCGTTCCCTCACAGTGGAGGAGCTGAAAGCGCAGGAGCATAATCCGTTCGGCATAAAACTAGCGGGAAAAACGGTCGAGATAATCCAAAAAGAGATGGAGGGGCTGTCCCCGCAAGATCGTAACGACCTTGTGTTTGAAAACACGCAGGCCCGAATTCGAACCAGCTTGCTGATGAACAAAGGGTTTGCCTTGGGGACAGGCGACCTGTCTGAACTTGCGCTTGGCTGGTGTACGTACAATGCCGACCACATGAGCATGTATTCCGTGAACAGTTCAGTCCCCAAAACCTTGGTCCGCTTCCTGGTTGAGTGGATCGCCACCAAGCACTACGAAGGCGAACTACGCGATCGGCTTTTCGATGTTGCCGCTACACCCATTTCTCCTGAATTGCTTCCAACCGGGCCAGGGGGGACACCCACTCAGGCTACCGAAGACACTGTGGGCCCCTACGAATTGCACGATTTCTTCCTGTTTCACTTCCTGCGCTATGGGTCCACCCCCGAGAGGGTGCGATGGTTGGCACTCCAGGCCAAATTTCAGGGAAATTACACCGAAGAGGACATCAACCGCCGGTTGCACCTCTTTGTGCTTCGATTTTTTAG
Organism: uncultured Planctomycetaceae bacterium; assembly: GCA_903912515.1. Lineage (GTDB taxonomy): Bacteria > Planctomycetota > Planctomycetia > Gemmatales > Gemmataceae > UBA6894. The sequence continues at coordinate 11,032 of CAIWHS010000438.1, read as the reverse complement.
CCAACAATACAAACGAAATTGCCTGCCGGATGGCCCCAAGGTGGGAACTGTCAGCCTCTCACCTCGCGGAGATTGGCGCATGCCAGCAGATGCAAGTCCCAGCGCCTGGCTATCATGGATGTCTAATTTGAAATAAATTTAAATAAAAACATATCAATTTGCCTTTTTGTGAAAGTCAAATGGTTTAGCTTGTTTTGATTTCTAGGTGCCCATCATCGCCATTAAATCTTCGCTAGATAGTTCAGTTGGGAATGTTTTGCTAAGTGCTAAATTCATTTCAAACATTATGTCTGGATCGACCGTAAAATAATTAGTCACGGATTTGCTTGCATTAGAAAAATAACCAATAGTGCTGTTGTAGGTCAGTAAAACCGGTTTTAGGCTTCCATTGTGTTCAAAGACGTGGATTTTTAGCCGAAAATCTCCAACTGACTGCACCATTCAGGATCGCACCATGAGTAACCAACCAAATCGGCAGAAGCTTTCTCGGTTGATGTGGCTTGAGCACCTGGAACGCCGCGATGTTCCCGCTTTGGTACTCGACATGGATTTGGTCCGCGACCACCCTGAAAATTTTAGCCAAGACACTGTTTTGGTTAAGCTAATGACTTGGGAAAGCCCTGACTACAAGCCAAACGCCTATGCACCCGGCTTACAGTTGATTCAAAAGTACCAGCTTTTGCCAAATTTATACGAGGCAAAAATCACAGGGCGCTCTTTGCCGGAAACCTTGGTCAATTTGCAGCCAAGCCGCCAAATTGAACTGGTTCAGCCAAACGCCAAAATCACCACCAACGCCATCCCCAATGATCCATCCTTTCCTAAGCTTTATGCACTGAACAATAGCGGTCAAACCGGTGGCAAGTTTGATGCGGATATCGATGCCCCAGAAGCATGGGATTATACCACAGGCACGGGCCAAACAGTCGTGGCGGTGATAGATACAGGGGTCGATTACAACCACGATGACCTGCGGGCCAATATATGGGTCAACAGTGGGGAAATCGCGGGTAACGGCCTCGACGATGACGGCAACGGCTACATCGATGACCTGCATGGGTACGACTTCGCCAACAACGATTCCAACCCAATGGACGACAACGGCCATGGAACCCATGTCTCGGGAACAATCGGTGCTGTGGGCGACAATGGCCTCGGTGTGGTTGGGGTGAATTGGCACACCAAAATCATGGCCCTCAAGTTCCTCGATGAGTCGGGAAGTGGTTACCTGTCCAATGCTATTCGCGCGCTAGATTACGCTGTGGCCAATGGCGCCAGACTCTCCAACAATAGCTGGGGTGGTGGTGGCTACGAGGCCACGTTAGGCATGGCAATAGCAAGGGCCTCAAGTGTCGGCCATATTTTTGTCGCCGCAGCAGGCAACTCAGCCAGCAACAACGATGTGACTGCCAGTTATCCCGCCAGCTATGCTTACGACAATGTGGTAGCGGTAGCTGCGACAGACCAAAACGACAACTTGGCATCATTTTCCAACTACGGTGCCTCAACAGTTGACATCGCCGCTCCCGGCGTGAGCATTTACAGCACATTGCCTGGCAATTCGTATGGCTCCTACAGCGGCACATCCATGGCGACACCGCAGGTGGCCGGTGCCCTGTCGCTTTATTTGGATGGCAACCCCTCGGCAACCGCATCCCAAGCCATCACTGCCCTCTACCAAAGCGCGGATGCCATTTTATCGCTGAGCAACCGCGTTGCAGGTTCGCGCCGCTTGAATATTGGCAATATGCTCAAGGGAAGTGCGCCAACCACGAACCCTACGCCGCCACCAACCGACTTGGTCGGTGCGAAGGTAACTCAGGGCCAATTCAATTTGGTAAATAATCAAGTCGCAAGCGCCACCCTGACATTCTCCGAGGCGATCGACCCGTCCAGCTTCACCCCTTCCGATATCCTGCTGAAGGGCCCATCGGGAAATGTGGCGGTATCAGCCGTTACCCCGCTAAGCGGTAGTGGCAACCAGCAATTCACTGTGACCTTCACCGCGCTGGCGCAATCTGGCACCTACACCCTTCAGGCCGGGCCAGGTATTATGGATTTGGCTGGAAACCAGTTGGACCAAAACGGCAACGGTGCCAATGGTGAGACATCTGACATATTTGTTGTGAGTTGGACTCTGCAGGCGCAGTCAGTTTACAGCAACTCCACAGATGTGGCTCTGCGCGATTTGAAGACCGTTTCTTCCAATATCAAAGTGGCCAACGACCTGATTATTGGCGATTTGAATGTCCGCGTGAATATAGCCCACACTTACGACAGCGACCTCGTTCTTGTTCTCCAATCGCCATCCGGGTCCCAGATCACCCTGTTCAATCGAAGGGGTGGAAGTGGCGACAACCTGACCAACACCCTGTTCGACGACCAAGCGTTATTCGCCATTTCGCAGGGGGCGGCTCCATTCACCGGTTCCTTCCGGCCAGAAGCAACACTAACGGGCCTAAATGGGAAAAATGCCAAAGGCACTTGGACACTCTTCATCTCCGACAAACAAACCAGGGATACTGGCAAATTGCTGGACTGGAGCCTGGAGTTCACCCAGCAGACCCAAGTTGCCAGCCTCTCAGGTCGCAAAATAGCACCCGGATTGATGCAGGCGATGGCTTCGATCGCTACCGTTTCATTGCCACCGGGCCAGATTTGGTCAGGAGGGGCGCTCCTATCGGCAGATGGGCCGGTCAACCCAGTTCAAGAGGCCAAGGCTGTTCCATCTCAGGTGGCGAACTTCCAGCCCAGATTGGCATTATCAGCCGCTCGCCAATCCCTGAACTCTATGGTCGACCAAATGGTTTGGTCCCGCTTCGTCGACGAAAACTTTTCTCCCAGAGGCAAAGTCAACCGGTTTGGAATTGCCTAATTTGTCCAAAAAAATTGAAGAACCCCCTGGGCTTTTCCAGCCCAAGGGGTTCTTTATTTAACAACTCAACAAATCAGCGAGCTGGCAACTGATTAGGCAGTGCGCTTGGCACGTTGGTGGCCGGTGTGGGCAATGTCTGTACCGTAGGGCTTGCCACAATCGGGCCAACCAAGCTGTTGCCAGCACCCGTGGCTGGAATTCCTTGGATGGTGATTGGGCCACCAGGGCCTTCCATCAACTGGGGGGCCGAGTTCTGGAAGCCATCAATCACCACATGCCCAAAGGCTGCGGGGGAGAAGGCGTTGAACTGGCGGTAGCAAATATTGTAGCCCTGTTTGCAGTTGTTGGGGCAAACAAAAAGGCCAAAGGTGCGGGCTTGAGCGGGAAGGGCAACCAAGCCGATTGCCAAGGCGATCATCCACTTCTTCATGGTCGTGTTTCCTTCACGGGTGCGCTGTCTGGAGTGCGCCATCACTCGTCCTGAGGATGGTATGATCCTTCATTCGAATAATTGACTGCCTTCAAATCAGGTTACTGGCTCAAATTAAAAGCCTTTTTCATTCCCATGCCCGCCATACCGTCAGGGCAGGAAGGGAGCGAAACCATGGCAAAGTTGCCGTTATTTACCCCAGTCCGCATAATCGGAATAAAGGGAGAGGGCCCAGACTAATTGCCCCTTTGCCACACGACCTAAACATGGGAATTACAGTGTTTTAAAAACACAGCCAAAGGAATAGGAAAATGATCAGATTGCTTGCTATGGCATGGGTGGTTTTACTTGGCTGCCAAACGGTAGTGGCCCAGAATGGTGCAGCAAATTCCAAGACGATAATCCTGGTGATACCCACGGCTATCGACCATGCTTGGAACACTCACATGTATGACCATGAGTGTAAATTCCTGGTGAAATGCCTCAACCGGAATCCGGGTGTGGAGGCGGTGCTGTCGCCAGATCTGGATTGGCCCAAGGATCCCAAAGTTTTGCAAGGGGTCAAATCCATTGTCTTTTATTCCAGGCCAGCAGGTGACATCATCTTTGCGCCAGAACGAAGGGCTCAGACAAAAGAACTTTTTGATTCAGGGGTGGGATTTGCCGCAATCCATTGGGCCACGGGCACCAATGAAGCGAAATTGGGACAAGATTATCTAGACCTGCTTGGAGGGTGGTTTCATTTCAATCATTCAGGTTTGAAAGTGGGCCAGTACCCCTTGGTTAAAATTGACCCTGCGCACCCTGTATGCAATGGGTGGAATTCATTTCCTCTGACAGATGAAATTTATCTCAATCTAAAATTTCATCCCCAGGCAAAACCCCAGGTCCGTGTCAAAGTTGATGGGAAGGATCAGGTTGTCGCTTGGGTTCATGAGCGCAAAAACCAAGGCAAAGGCCGCAGCTTTGGCACAACCCTCGGCCATTTCCACGATAATTTCACAAATGAATCTTTTCGCAAAATGCTGCTAAATGGCATCCTTTGGACAGCCCATGTCCCAGTGCCAGAGAATGGGGCCGATGCGAAAGCCAATGAGGCAGATTGGAGGCTTCCTCCGCCTCCAGCGCCACCCGCTAAAAAATAAAGCAATTAGTAGGGCAAGGCGTCTAGGTCTGCCGGAGCAAATTCTCCATTCCTCCATTGCTCCAGCGACACCGCAGCCATGGCTGCATTGTCGGTGCAAAGAGAAGGAGGGGGGATTTGCAACTCCACCCCCGCTTTGTGACAGGCAGCTTGCAATTGCAGGCGCAGGCGGGTGTTGCATGCCACTCCTCCGCAAACGGCCAATGTTTTTAACCCTGTTTGATGCAATGCCCGCATCGCTTTTGTTGTCAACACATCCGCTACTGCAGCTTCGAGGCTGGCAGCCAAATCCGGCCGGGCATTCAAGGCGGCTACATCCCCTGCATCCCGTTTCAAATCCCGCCAAGTGTAGAGAAGGGCCGTCTTCAAACCTGAAAAACTGAAATCAAGCCCATCGTGCAACAGCGGCCTAGGCAACATATATTTCTTGGCGTTGCCAGCCTTTGCCTCGCGCTCAATGGCCGGGCCCCCCGGAAACCCCAATCCCATCAGGGCGGCGGCCTTGTCCAGTGCCTCCCCAGCAGCGTCATCTTTCGTTCGGCCTAAAACCTCCAACCTGTTCGCGGCATGGGCCAACATCAGTTGGGTGTGCCCGCCACTTACAATTAGGGCGACGCATGGAAATATGTTTTTCCCCGCAGCAAGCTGGCAGGCATAAACATGCCCCTCCAAGTGGCTCACGCCCAAAAGAGGGATTTTTAACATGGAACTCAGCATCTTGGCCGCAGAGACTCCAACCACCAAGGCTCCAACCAAACCTGGGCGGTTGTGCACCGCAATGGCCGAAAGATCTTCTAGCTTGGTATTCGATTCTTCCAGTGCCCTCCGAATGACCGGAAGCAAATTGCGTATGTGGGCCCGTGCCGCCAACTCGGGCACCACGCCACCAAAGGGAGCATGTACTTGGTGCTGGGACGCCACCACGCTGGAAAGAATGCGAGGTTCTTCGGTGAAGACCGCCGCGGCAGTCTCGTCACACGATGTTTCCAAACCCAGAAATCGCCTGACTGTTGTCATGGACGCGGGGTAAGCCCGGGCCAGCGTCGGCTTTTTTGCCAAAAGGCCAAGGGATTGTCCAGCACCACTTTCTTGATCAGCGATTCTGCGTGACCGCGCCTGCGCATGGTGAAAACAAATTCCGCAACCGCCATCGGATCTGACCGGCCCCAGTCGCCTGCCGAATTCACCATCATACGCTCGCCCCCATAAATCTCCACCATGTCGCAGGCGCGATCAGGTGTGCATTTTGTGACAGGGTAAAGTGTCATTCCTACCCAATAGCCTGCATCAAGGGCAGGCTTGATGGTGTGCTCTTCCACATGATCAATGCAGACACGGTCCTGCTGAACCCGCTGGTCATTCTTGAACATGTCCAAAATCATCATGGTCCCTTTGTGCTTGTCCCGCAGGTGAGGTGTATGCACAAGAATCAGTTCATTGGTCTTCATGGCCAGATCGACATGTTCCTGAAACACCGTGGCCTCGTTGGCAGTGTTCTTGTTCAGGCCAATCTCCCCAATGCCCAAAACATTGGGCCGTTCCAGAAATTCTGGGATCAGTTTGATCACGTCTCTGGAAAGGCTGACATTCTCAGCCTCCTTAGCGTTGATACAGAGCCATGAAAAATGCTGGATGCCAAACTGTGCAGCCCGCTTGGGCTCCACATCGACCAAATGATGGAAGTAATCCCGAAAACCCGCAGCGCTGCCACGGTCAAATCCGGCCCAGAAGGCCGGCTCGGAAATCGCCAGACACCCGGCTAAGGATATCCGGTGGTAATCGTCGGTGACCCGACTAATCATGTGGATATGAGGGTCGATCCAGCTTGCCACCGGACTACCTCCTTTTCCAGAAAACAATTGCGCCGTGAATAAAGCCTGATTTTCGCATTTGTTTCCGGATCAATTATTTTGCACGGTGGTAATATGTTACCAAGATTGGCAACAACTGTGAACGCCGATGGGGCTCGGCAAACAAATTCCGGCGGTGTCAATAAACTGCGGTTTTTCCAGCAATTTTGAGCAGCCCAGGCGAAGGGGAAAACAAACAATGGGTAGCACCATCACGGCATTCATGGTGGTCATGGGGTTTGTGGCGCCAAGTGGCGACCCAATGAACATGACCTCAGCCTTGCGCCAAGACGGCGTGCTGCTGGTAAATGGTAAGCCTGTTTTCCCCTATGGTTTTTACATCTCAACAGGCCATACCGGCGACATTCGCCTGAAATGCGTCGAGCAGATAGCCAAGATGGGGGGCACAGTGGTCCACATCCAGGGGCCTTGGCACGAAGACACCCGGTTCCTCGACAAAGCTACCGAGCTTGGCCTGTGGGTAGTGGCGGGCCACACCGAGACCGAAGCCAAGCTGGATCGGGTTAGGAAATTCAAAGACCATCCAGCCATCATCGCCTGGACACTTTACGACGATGCCAACACGCTCTCCACTGTCGAACACCTGACAAAGATGAACAATCTGGTCAAAAAGATTGTTCCGCACCGGCTTACTTACATCCCACTGGGCAGGCAAAGTCGCAATATCCTTATGCCGGTAGATGGCTTTTTTGATTGCTCCGATTTCGTGGGTTGGGAAATGTACCCGGTAGCCAATCCCAAAGCGGCTGAACCGAACCTGAAAGCAACCGATACCCAAATGGCACTCGTGAGCCGCGCAGCAAACAAGGCGAACCGCCCTTACTGGATTCTGCCCCAAACTTTTGCCTGGCCGGGCAGTCGGGTACCGACTCCCGCCGAGTACCGTAACTTGTGCTATACCGGATTGGTGAATGGGGCGAAGGGTGTGATGTCTTGGTCGATTTACCACAATGTCGAGTCCGAGCTGCGCGCAAAAAAGAAGGCCGAAGGGAAGCCAGCCTGGGAAGAGTGGTACTTGACCGATAACCCTGAACTGTGGTCCGAGTGTGGCAAAGTCGGCAATGAATTCAAAGATCTTGCCCCAGTCTTTTTAAATGGCAGGCATATCAAGCTGACCGATGGTGGCAATGTGGCAGCCGCTACCTGGGTTTCCCCCATGGGGGCCGTCGTTGTGGTCGTCAATCTTTCTGAAACCACTCCAAACCCTGTGGATTTGGCACTGCCCAATGGCCTTGAAGGTGAATTGCAACCAGCGTTTCCCGATCGTCCTACCGGGCTGAAACTGGCCGAGGGGAAATTGACCGGCCAGATTGGCAAATCAGAAGTTCATGTCTATCGGATGAAAATTCGTTGATGGAGAGGTGAATCAGTAGGCCAAGAGAATAAAATCATTTTAATGATTTGGCAATAAAAAACCAAATTACGAGGTTTTTATAGACTTTTTATCCGGGCTACATCCGCAAGCATTGCAGTGAAATCAACCTGTGCCTTCAAATTACCCTTTAAATTCTTGGCGCTGGTACTTTCCAGCCCTTTTCGTAGGGATCTGAAAACAGCAATTGCACCTTTTCCGCTTTGCCACCTGACGGCCCGTCGAGTAGCTGCTCAATGGCTGACCGGATCAGGGCCATGCGAGAATCATCGGCGGCTCCTCCGCAGCGGTCCACGCGATCAAATTCGGCAGCCAATTCCAGTATGCGGGCGCGTATCTCCAAATGGCGATCGTCAAGAATTTGCGAGCCCGTTTTGGTTTGGGTTTTCATGCGCTTGCCTCGGGGGATTGGTAGCCGTTTGGCTTGGAATACTTGGAGCGTATGCCCAGCGGCACCATGCTGTTCATACTGCCGCTTTGGAAGCCCTTTAAATCAAGTGTCACGTAGCGAAAACCTAATTCCAGCAGTTTTTGCGTCACCAGCTCATGGTGGTTTCCACCCATGAAGGCCACAATTGCATCGGCCGGGATCTCCACCCGGGCCAACTCCTCCGCATGCACACGCACTCGGCAAACCTGATATCCCAAACTCCGCAAAAGGATCTCTCCTGCCTCAACCCGCGCCACCCTTTCCGGGGTTGCCTCAACACCAGGGGCGATTCGGCTCGATAAGCAGGGCGAAGCGGGCTTGTCCCAAATGGGTAACGAATAATAGCGCGCAAGGCCCCTAACTCGATCCTTGTTCAGCCCGGCTTCAACAAGCGGGTGCCTCACAAGCCTTTCTGCTGCTGCTTGTAGTCCGGGTCGGTAATCACCCAAATCATCCAAGTTGGCTCCGCTAACCAAAAATTCAACACCCCAATCTTTCATGTTTGGCAGTGCCGTGTCATAGAGCGTGCTTTTGCAGTGGTAACAGCGCGAGCCATCGTTTGCCACATAACTGGCCGAGTCAAATTCGTGGGTAGGCATCAATTCGTGACGAATGCCAATGAGAAGGGCTATTTCAATTGCATGGAGAATTTCGGCCCGGGCAACACTCGGACTATCCCCAGTGAAGGCCAGCGCCCGGCTTCCAAGTGCCAAATGCGCAGCGGCGGCCACCACTGCACTATCAACACCACCACTCAAGGCAACGCCAACAGACCCCATGGAGGTAAGAACCTTCCCAAGGGTCGTGGCATCAGCCACTGCCTGTGCTGATTCGTTCTGATTAATTTGAATAGCTACAGACATCTCTTGCAGGGCTAATTGCCTGCCCCATGGGTTAGGAATCCACCTAATAAATTAACTCTAGATCAAATTTTTCGCTCTGGAAAGCATTATTGCCAGTCCTTTTGAAAGGTTGCCAACCCGGCAACTGTCAATCAGGCAGGCCTGGACTCGGGTTCGTGTTCCAACTTGGCAGAAAGTCACCCCGGACTGTTACCAAAGTTGGCAGTCAGTGAACTCTCTTTTTCACTTAATGTTTCACCAAAACTGCTTGGATCTAAAGGAATTGCAGGGTGTTCGGGACTAACTGGCACAAGTCTGGTCTGCCTGTGGCACGCCGATTGCATAATAGTTAGTCATCAGGGTGGATCCGCATGGACTGAATGTGCCAGCGGGTGAGCCATTCCCCGCAAAGAGTCTGAGGTGGCCGATAGTCATGAAAACGAATGTGCGCCCGTTAAGTGATCGCGTCGTGATTGAGCGTTTTGCCGCCGACGAGAAGACCGCAGGCGGTCTGTTCCTACCCGAAAACGCCAAGAACAAACCTCAAAAGGGTAAAGTTCTTGCCGTTGGCCCAGGCAAGTTGCTGAAAGACGGCACCCACAAGGCTCCTGCCCTGAAGGTGGGAGATGTAGTCCTTTTCACCAACTGGGCCGGCGACGAATTCAAGCAAAGCCATGGCGAACATGTCCTGCTCATGCGGGAAGAAGATGTTCTCGCCGTGGTGACTGGCTGATTTTAGCCAGCCCCTTCGAATCAACAGCTTGGTAACGGTTTTTTCCAAACAAGTTTTTAGTCAGTAATTGAGGATTCCAGCATGGCCGCAAAGCAAATCGCGTTTGATCAGGAAGCCCGTGAGGCCCTTCGCCGTGGTGTGGGCAAACTTGCCCGCGCTGTGAAGGTGACCCTGGGGCCTAAGGGGCGCAATGTCGTCATCCAAAAGAGCTTCGGTTCTCCAACAGTGACCAAAGACGGTGTTACTGTCGCCAAGGAAATTGAACTCGAAGACAAATACGAGAATATGGGCGCCCGCATGGTGCGCGAAGTCGCTAGTAAAACCAGCGATGTGGCAGGCGATGGCACCACTACTGCCACCGTAATGGCTGAGGCTATCTTCAACGAAGGCCTGAAGGCTGTTGTTTCCGGCGCCAACCCCATGCTCATGAAGCGTGGCATGGAAGCCGCTGTCGAGCAAATTGTCGAGCGTTTGAAAGAAAGCGCCAAGAAGTGCTCCAGCTTCAAGGACATGCAATCGGTAGCCACTGTTGCCGCAAACCATGACGAAGAAATCGGCACCATCATTGCCGAAGCCATGGAAAAGGTCGGCAAAGACGGCGTCATCACCGTCGAAGAAGGAAAAAGCACCAAGACTGGCCACGAGTTTGTCGAAGGTATGCAATTCGACCGCGGCTACCTCTCTCCTTACTTCGTGACCGACACCGCGAAGATGGAGTGCGACCTTGAGGACGCATATGTCCTCATTCACGAAAAGAAAATTTCCGCAGCCAAGGACCTTGTTCCTTTGCTGGAAAAGGTTTTCCAAGAAAGGAAGCCTATTCTCATCATCGCCGAGGATGTCGAGGCTGATGCCTTGGCCGTCCTGGTGATTAACAAAATCCAAAGCCAAGGCGCCTTCAAGGTCTGTGCCGTCAAGGCCCCAGGCTATGGTGATCGCCGCAAGGCAATGCTTGAGGACATCGCGGTTCTCACAGGTGGACGTCCTCTGTTCGAAGATCTCGGCACCAACCTTGAGAATGTCACCCTGAAAGATCTCGGTCGCGTCAAGAAGGTCAAGATCGACAAGGACAACACCACCGTCATCGAAGGTTACGGCAAAAAAGACGAGATCAAAGCACGCGTGGCTTCCATTCAGCGCGAGCTCGAGAAGTCCACCAGCGACTACGACAAGGAAAAGCTCAGCGAGCGCATCGCGAAGCTTTCCGGTGGCGTGGCCAAGCATGTCGATGGTGGTGTTTTCAAGTTTAAAGCCCATTTCTTCGGAGATAACCTTGCCGCCGGTCAGGATGGCGATGTCTTCCAGCATGGCCTTGCGACGGTCGCCGAAGCCCGG
>CAIWHS010000437.1 GCA_903912515.1 uncultured Planctomycetaceae bacterium | reverse complement strand
GGCCCATTTGAGGCGCCAGACCATGGGGCGACCACATACCAAGCAGTTTTTGCTTGGCAATAATGATTTTTTCACAAAATAGCCCCTACAGCATTCGTGGTTGTTGAATCTTGCCCGTGGAATCCCTATAAATCTAATGATCATATTATTTATTCAAGTCACATTCCGGTGCATTATGGCATTCCACTTTTCCTCTAAGGCATTAGTAGTAGCCTCCACAATCTGTTTTTGCATCAGCCCCATTAATATTTCGAATGCAGCCGAACAACCAACTGAAACAACGGAATGGTGGCAATGGCGGGGGCCAAATCGAGATGCCCAGGTTGGAATTAAGGGGCCTTGGCCGGTTGACCTGAAAGAAACAAGTCTTATTCGGAAATGGCGGGTCGACTGCGGGGATGGCTACCCAGGCCCGATTGTTAGCAAAGACAAAGTATTCACATCCGAAACTGCAAACAAGACAGACGAGGTTGTGAAGGCCTATGACCGTTTAACCGGCAAGCTCCTTTGGTCGACCAGTTGGAAAGGCAGCATGTCTGTGCCTTTTTTTGCCGCCAAGAATGGTAGTTGGATTCGTAGCACACCAACATTTGACGGCGAATCGCTCTACGTTGCCGGCATGCGGGATGTATTAGTTTGCCTCGATGCTGCTAGTGGCAAGGAACGCTGGAAAGTTGATTTTGTGGAGAAATTTGGCACTGCCCTACCCGCCTTCGGGTTCGTTTGCTCACCCCTAGTAGATGACAAGGCAGTTTATGTTCAAGCTGCCGCAGCATTTGTTAAGCTGGATAAAAAAACAGGTGAAGTTCTGTGGCGAACCCTGCAGGACGCTGGCGGAATGAACGGTAGCGCTTTCAGTTCACCTGTCCGAACGAAAATGGCAGGCAAAGATCAGATTGTGATCCAATCTCGCACCCATTTAGCGGGCATCGACCCAGTAAACGGCAAAGTGCTTTGGAAGGTGGCGATCAACAGCTTCCGTGGCATGAACATTCTCACCCCCACCATCGATGGAGAGACGGTTTTCACCTCAGCTTATGGTGGTAAAGCTCAATTGATTCGCATTGAATCAGCTTCGGATGGGGTAGCCTCCAAAGAGGTTTGGAATGCTGATGGAGCAGAAGCCAACATGTCTAGCCCTGTTATTTATCAAGGGCATGCCTACCTTCATCTGCGTAATCGCCGGGTTGTTTGTGTCAACCTGACCACTGGCAAAACCACTTGGACTTCCCCCAAGCCTTATGGAGATTATTGGTCGATGGTGGCTAACGGCGATAAAATTTTAGCTCTCGACAACAAGGGGATTCTCTACCTGATGGAAGCTAATCCAAAAGAATTCAAAATAATTGACGAACGCAAAATCAGCGAACAGGAAACTTGGGGGCACCTTGCGGTGGTGGGTAATGAGTTGTTCATTCGCGAACAAAAGGGACTTAGTGCTTGGGAATGGAAAAGCGCCAAATAGGTCGCAAATCAGTTTAAAATTTGGGCAACCGGCCAGAAAGCACATCCTTCTCCCACTGTTCAAGTAATGGCCATTCCTTAGCGCAAGTGCCAAAATCAGCCATAGCCAGGTAAGTTTTTAATCTGGCTATGGTTTTTTTCATCATTTGCTCTTCCTTGCGGAATGCAGGGCCATGGCTGGGCAGGAGATATTCCGCGTCGCTTGAAGCAATTCGCTCCAAAGATTGGATAAATTGTTCGATATCAGAACCATGGTGCGCATCGATGGCCCCAACGCACCCGTCTTTATAAATATTATCGCCACTGAGTAACAGATTGTCTGTTCTAAAAGCGAGTTGGCCAAAGGCGTGGCCTGGGGTGTGCCAAACGGTAAGTTTTTTATCCCCTACTTCCAACACATCGCCCTCATTGATCAGCCGGTCCACCTTGACTGGGGGCATGGGCAAGTCAATATCTTGGGCCTCAATGGAAGCAAAAGTGGCAATCCGGTCGCCGGATTCGAGCAACGGAACACAATGAGGATGGGCCAACACGGGCACCTTCAGACGCTCCCGGGCCCGGGCCAACCCCTGTGCGTGGTCAACATCGGCATGCGTAGCAATAATCCCTTTGCAACTCGCCAAGGAGAAATCCATATCTCGAATGAGATCGATAATTTCGTCTACTGTTTCTTCATAGCCAATATCGATTAGGACAAAAGAATTTCCGCCGTCCACCAAATACACATTCACACCCAACTTACGTTCGGCCTGATAGTTCAATTCAATAATATTTGGAAAAAGATATTTGCGGGCCCGCATCAGCCACTCCAGTATTGGTGCCGAATCAATTCAATTTACACAAAATCCACACAATAGGATGCCAAACCACAAAACATTCAATTCCAAGGGCCGCTGGCGGCCAATCCCTCGCAAAATGTCGGGTATTTAAAAGCTGGAAACCCCGGCAGGTTAGCCAATTTCAAACTTGACACCCTTCGATTATTCCCCTCGTGCGGAGCCGGAGGGCTACCCGGCGGCCGTGGACGCCACTCTGGTGAAGGTTTCCCCATCAGTTTGGCTAACTCAGCATAAAAATCGCCGCGACGAACCGGCTCCGCGTCCACTACATTGAATATTTCCCCATGACCAACTGCATTACCGGCCAGCCAATCAATAATTTGAGCACCATCGTCGCGGTGTATAAGATTCAGCCAGCGATCGGGGTCACCTTCCAGCAAATCTCCTTGGCGGATCGCCTTGGCTTTCAAAAGGCGATCGGGCCCATAAATGCCCCCAAAGCGCAGTATGGTCGCATCTGGAAAATGGGCCTGAAGCAATTGCTCAGCCTCTAGGACCACCCTTCCTGAACCATCCCCGCCTACCGCAGCGGATTTCTCACTGACCAAGCCGCCATCATCCTGACCATAAACACTGGTGCTACTGACATGCAACCAAGCCCGGTAACTTTTGGGGAGCGCCTCAAAGACCTTGGCCAGCCCAAGTACATAAACATCCCGCATGGTGTGCGACTGGGTTCGATCCATGCCCACCGCAGTGACAACCACATCGGCCAATGGCAACCGGCCACCTTGAGTGACATCAAAAAGCACCGGCTCGGCGCCCAATTGCAGAATGGACTCAGCTCGCCCCGGGCCTCCCCGGGTTGTCGCCAGAACTCTATGGCCTGCAGCAGCCCAGAGCTTTGCCAGCGGGGCACCCAGATAACCACAACCGACAATCATTCTTGTTTCTGGCATGGTTTAAACACCCTCAGCCATTAGTTCCAACTGAACACGGTATTTGTGTGCTCAGTTTCCAGAAATGGACGCTCACGTTTGGTTTCGATGTGATCCCAAGGAGGCAACTCTTGGTGCGGCCTTTCGCTCTTGGAAAAGAAGGACGGATCTATGCCAGCATCGGCAAAGGCCTGCCAACGCAGATTGGGCTGGAAATTTTCGCGCCAGCCATCGAGCCTAGCACCTCTGGACCAGCCAATTCTGACAGCCTCGCCCACGCGGGTAAGGCCCCCCTCGAGCATGCTGGTTTCAACAGCGTGCTGTTTCACCTCGACATTGGGCACCCTCAGTTTGGACAGCCTATGGCGGCTGCGAACTTTTGAAAAGTACTGGCGGTCCTGCATGGCAGACAACTGGTAGGGTGTGTAGGGCTTGGGCACAAAGTTGGAAACGCTGGCGACTACCGGGCGATAGCCGCCGGTTTCCTTGCGCGAGATTTTACCAATGGTTACGGCCATATCCACAATCCCCTCCAGATCGGATCTGCGCTCCCCGGGCAGCCCGCACAGGAAATACAATTTCACATTGCGCCAGCCATAGCGAAATGCCTGACGGCAACCCTCATAAAGATCTTCATTTTTAATCTTTTTACGTATCTGTTCACGCATTCGCAAAGCGGCGTGAATGTCTCCAGTGAATAAAGTGGCAATCGTTGCTCCACCAGCATGGCTTCAAAATCAAACCATGGAGTGAATGCCCTCTCACAGGCCCAACTCGGGTCGTTGTTCATGATGCTGTAAAGCACCTGCAAGCCATGGTGGCTTTGGCCAATCGCATGGGTGTCGGTAAAGGCGAGACAAACCCGGCCCAAAACCTGCTTGGTGTCTTTGACCACACAGTTGACCTCACCCCCAAGGTAATAGCCCGGTTTGGAGATGCGATGCAAATGCTGGCGAACTTTGCTTTTGAGCGATTCTCCCCGCATGCAAAATCCTGCTAACACATGATTAATGATTATTGAATGACAAAAAGCCAACATCATGCACAATTGCTGATGCCTTCTACTTTAGCAGACTCCGGAGCCTGAATTGGATATACTGGTAATGTAGATTGGCCTGTTTTCTAGCAAGATTTGGAACGACGCATATGCCCCTAAAATTATTGGTCACCTCAGATCTCACTTTGGGGGCCGCCTCGGAAGGATCCATTGAAGCCTTGGGTGACTCGATGGCATCGCAAAACCCCGCTGCGGTGGTAGTGGCAGGCAACCTTGGAGAATCTCTGGGAGATTTACGTAAAGTGTTGTCTCTTTTAAAAGACAAAATGAAATGTCCTCTGGCTTTTGTTCCGGGCAACCAGGACCTGTTTTTTCAGGAAAACCTCTCTAGCCACGACTTATGGGCCTATGGCCTGCGGCAGGAAGTGGAAAGCTTGGGAATCAACTACCTTCAGGGAAGCACCCTGGAGCTAGATGGCCATGTGATCACTGGAAGCATTGGCTGGTACGACTACTCAACCGCATTACCTGAAATGAATCAAATTCAGGAATCCTGGATCCAAACAAAATTGGACAACAATGTCCCTGATGCTCTGCGAATCGACTGGGAATGGTCTGACCCTGAATTTGCCATGCTGGTGAGCCGAAGCCTGGCCGCCACGCTAGATTCCCTGGAGGCAGACACCAAGGTAAGAGGCGTGACAGTTATCACCCATTTCCCGGTTTTTGATTGGCAGCTTCCCACTGTTGCCCAAGGGTTTGAAGGCGAAGCCTACCAGCATATTTTACGGGCTTATCAGGGTAGTTTTTCCCTCGGCCAAGAAATCCTCAAACGTGCCAAGGTGGGGCATGTTGTCAGCGGGCATGTTGGAATTAGTGGCTCCAAGACAATCCACCGGCCCGGTGGAAAGCCGGTGCGGGGCTATCTGACCGGATCATCCCAAAGTAGCCCTGGGTATGTCGAATTAGAATTAGCACCCTGATCTAAAAATCCTTCCCAAACAACCCATTTGACCAAGCTTCCTTGGCCTAGTAATGTGTAGACAGCACTTTGCAAAGCCTCATCCGGGAGTTTTGGAATGTCACGAATTGTGGCCTTTCTAGTATCTTTGTTGCTCGTTTTGGCTTCTTCTAACCTCATTGAGGTATTTGGCCAAGAAACTCAAAAAGAGGCAAAAAAGGGCCCCGCATCCGAGGTAAAATCAGGCTCCACGCCTACCAAATTAGATTCGGCACCCCCCAAAGCCACTGAGAAGCAGGCTGAGAAAACCCAGCCACAACCTGCTGAAAAATCCAAAGATAAAGAAAAAACTGCCAAAGCAGTTCCGCTTCCAGCCTGGTCTAGCTCGATCAGTGCGCGCAATTTGGGCCCTGCCTTAATGGGGGGACGGATCACCAGCCTAGCCGTGGTGGAAAGCGATCCCAGCACCTGGTGGGTGGCAACAGCTTCTGGTGGCCTGCTCAAAACAACCAACCATGGCAACTCATTTACCCACCATTTCGACCGGGAAGCCACGATTTCAATTGGCGATGTGGCGGTCTCGCCATCCAACCCATCGACTGTGTGGGTAGGTTGTGGCGAAAACAACCCGCGTAATTCTGTTTCTTGGGGCAATGGTGTTTATAAGTCGGAAGATAGTGGCAAAACCTGGAAGCACATGGGCCTGAAGGACAGTCGGCAGATTGGCAAGATTATTGTTCACCCAACAGATCCTAAAATTGTTTATGTCGGAGCACTGGGGCCTTTTTGGGCAGCGGGTGGCGAGCGCGGCCTTTACAAAACCACCGATGGCGGCATCACTTGGAATCGTATTTTGCATGTGGATGACAACACAGGCGTTATTGACATGCGCATGCACCCCACCAACCCGGAAATTTTGCTGGTAGCCACATGGCAGGTCCGGCGAGGCGGGTTTGACAGTATGCGCGGCGAACCGCCATTGCCAGACGGCTATGACGCCTATGACCCTGAAGTGAAATGGGGTCAGGGCGGCGGTATCCACCGAACGATAGACGGGGGAAAGAGTTTCAAAAAAATCACCAGCGGCCTTCCTGAATCGCACCTGGGCCGCATCGGTCTGGATTGGTGTAAAAAAGACCCCAAGGTGGTTTATGCGGTTGTTGACTGCGCTGAAATTGGCAAGGGCACTCCCCCAAAATTTGCCTATCTGGGCTTAGGTTTTGATCCTGCCAAACCTGGACTCTTGCGTGCGCCGGTTGCAGAAGGCCCGGCTGCAAAGGCTGGGCTGAAGGCCGGCGATATTCTTGAAAAAGTGGATGGCAAAGCAGCTACTAACCAACAGCAACTTCAGGCTGCCTTGGAAGGCAAAAAACCAGGCGACAAGGTGAAACTGAACCTCTCCCGTGACGGCAAAGGGTTAGAGATTGAGGCCACCTTGGGGGAAAGACCTGCCGAAGCGGCAACCAGTCCAAGAGGGCCAGGTGGTGGTGGAGCTGGCAGAGGCGGAAGAGCAGGAACCACACCGGCTGGAACGGCCACTCCCACCCAACCGGCACCGACCCGGCCCTATTCCGCCCACCTAGGTGGACAAAGGGAAAACATTCAGGACCAACAGGGCCCCAACGCCCATCGTTACGGTGGCATCTACCGATCGGATGACGGCGGTGAAACCTTCAAGCGGGTGAACAGCCTCAACCCAAGGCCCATGTATTTTTCCCAAGTGCGCGTCGATCCGAGCAATCCTGAGCAGGTGTATGTTTTGGGAGTGGAGCTTCACCAAAGCAGCGATGGGGGCAAAACTTTCAAGAACGATGCCGGCAAAGGCACACACCCTGATCACCATGCGCTATGGATTGACCCACGCGATGGCCGCCACTTGATTTTGGGCAATGATGGCGGGGTTTACACCAGCTATGACCGGTGTGAGAACTGGGATTTCCTGAACCATGTGACCATCTCGCAGTTCTACCATGTAGCCGTGGATAACCGACATCCCTACTGGGTTTATGGTGGCCTTCAGGACAATGGTTCTTGGGGAGCGCCATCCCGCACCCGCTCGGGAGGCGGGCCCACCAACGAGGATTGGGTGCTTCTCAGTGGTGGCGACGGCTTCGTTTGCAGGGTCGACGCAAACGACCCCTCACTCGTGTATTTCGAGACTCAAGACGGAGGAGTAGGCCGTATCAATCTTGCCTCGGGTGAGCGTGGCTTCCTGCGGCCACGGGAATCGCAAGGGCAAGCTGAACCGTACCGGTTCAATTGGAACACTCCCTATATTCTTAGTGCTGCCAACTCAAAAATCGCCTATGTGGGTGGCAACAAGGTTTTTAGAACTAATGGAACAAACGACCCGTCACGGCCGATTTCACCCGAGCTTTCGCGAACTCGTAGGGGAACCGCCGCAGCCTTGGCCGAGAGTCCACTCGATTCACAAGAACTTTGGGTAGGCACCGACGATGGCTGGCTTTGGCTCAGTCGGGACCTGGGTGTGACTTGGCAAAATATCAGCAACAGCCTGCTTGCGCCAAACCTGCCAGCGGGAGGTGCCCCGCGTTGGGTATCGAGCATTGAACCCTCCAGGCACCAGGCGGGTCGTTGCTATGTGGCGCTGGATGGCCACCGTGATGGCGATGAGCGGCCACTTTTGCTGGTTACCGAAAACTTCGGCCAAGAGTGGACGGCATTAAATGGCAACCTTCCTGCCGGATCGACACGGGTTTTGCGCGAAGACCGGATCAACCCCCGGGTGCTTTATTGCGGCACGGAATTTGGATTTTTTGTTTCAACCGATCGGGGAGCCAACTGGACCGCAGTTAAAGGCAACCTGCCAAGTGTCGCAGTCCATGAGGTTGCCCAGCCTAGGCGAACCAGTGAAATCGTGCTGGCAACCCATGGGCGTGGTGTTTGGATCTTGGACGTAGCCCCTCTTCGGCAAAGCAAACCGGAGCTGGGTGAGACAAAAGCCACCCTGTTCAAGCCGGATGTTGCCACCCAGTGGGGGTATGAACCAACCCGTGGGCCCATTTATGGCGGGGGCAGCAGGCGTTATAGGGGCGAAAACCCGCCAAATGGAGCGGTTTTGCACTACCTTTTGCCAGCCCAGACGAAGGAAAAAGCAAAACTTGAGGTTTATGACATTCAAGGCGATTTGGTTCGCACTCTTGAAGGCTCTGCAGACGCTGGTTGGCACAAACTGGTTTGGGACTTTCGTCGTGGCCCCACTGGGGGTGATGCCAGCCGGCCCGCAGATTCGGCAGGGCAACCCGGAGCAGGCAGGCGTGGCGGTGGTGCAGGCAATAGGGGCGGCCAAGGCGGCCCACGCGAGGGCCAGGTGGTACCCGCTGGAGAGTACCGGATTGAATTGAAGGTTGAGGGGGAAGTTTTCAAGCAGACCCTGCGCATTGAAAATGATCCAAGTCAGCCTAGGCCCTTGACTGAAACGGGTTCGGATTGAGAGCCAACCTATCTGGGGAATATCCAAGTTGATAGCCCGCCAAGCGACCTGCTTAGCGGGCTTTTTCTTGACCTAAAATACCATTATAGGAAACCAGGGCTAAATAGGATAAATAGTGAGCCATTTCCAACCTTTCCGAAAACAAATGATCTAGACTTTTTGCTTTTTTTTGCCCAAAGCGACCGAATGAAATAAATGCCTGTCCGTGAACGGCTTGGGGAATTGCCCAATCGTTTGCTGGAAGGCTAACGGCTGCAGTTTTGCTCGCCATGAATCGGAGGGTTGGGGGAATGTTCCGCTATTTGGGGAGATTGGCGAGCAATCACCCCTGGATGATTCTGGGATCGTGGTTGATTATTGCTGTTTTCATGGGTTTTATGGCCCCAAATTGGGACCGTAATAGCCAGGATGATGACATACGCTACCTTCCTGCCAGATGTGCCAGCGTACGCGGATTTCAATTGTTGGAAGAAGCATTTCCCAAGGACAGTTACGCCTGCAATTTGGTTTATGTGATTGAGCGGCCAGACCGGCCGCTTTCGGAGCAGGACAAGGGCCTTCTAAGTCGGATCGTGAACGACTTGGACCAATTACGCATTCAAGAACCTGGTTTGCAAATCAGGTCTATCGCCTCGCCTCGAGATTTGGGGGTGGGCAAAAAACTGACTAGCTTGGATGGCCAATGCCATCTGATTCGCATCCAACTAAACTGCCCTTATATGGCTGCACAAACCCGCACCACGGTGGACAACACCAATGCGGTGGTGTCGGCCGCGTTGCAAGAACTCATCCCAAACCCTGCTGATCGGCCGACGGTCTACGCCAGCGGTCCTGCGGGCATCGGGCGTGACCTGATTGACGCGGGCACCAACAGCCTGGAAAACACCACTTTGGCCACCATCGTGCTAGTGGTGGTGATTTTACTGTTTGTTTACCGTTCACCCATCATGGTGCTCATTCCCCTGCTAACGATTGCGCTGTCGGTATTTGTCGCCCTGAAGGGGCTGTCAATGCTGACTATTATTCCCGGGTTCAAGCTGGCCAATGTGAGCCAAATTTTTGCGGTGGTGATGCTATATGGCGCCGGAACCGATTATTGCCTTTTCTTGATTAGCCGTTATCGGGAAGAATTGGCCGAGGGAAGGCCCATCGGTTCGGCGGTTGAGCGAAGCATGGGCAATGTTGGGCACGCATTGGCGGCCAGTGCCGGCACCGTGATTTTCGGCTTAGGCCTGATGGGGACCGCTGAATTTGTGAAAATTCGTTCCGGTGGTCCAGCCATAGCCTTGAGTTTAACGGTGGCGTTTTTGGCCTCTATCACCCTCACCCCTGCCCTGCTCCGTCTGTCGGGTCGTTGGGCCTTTTGGCCGGGCCATGTGCCAGGCCGCGGATATGGCAGATTCCACGACCTCCTTTCGAGCCATGGGATTGAAACCGTTGAAAAAAGCGGGTTCTGGGAAAAGGCCAGCCTTGCGATTTCAAAACGCCCGGGCCTGTGGTGGCTGGGTGGTTTTTCCTTACTGCTTCCGCTTGCGATCATGGGTTGCCTGACACGGGCAAGCTACCGGGCCACCGCGGAACTGCGCTCTTCCAGCCCGAGTATTCAAGGGCTGACGGCTATTCAAAGGCACTTCCCGGCGGGTGAGGCCGGACCGATTACCGTATTTTTAGAATCTGAAAAAGACTTTGATACCCCACAAGGGCGTGGGATTATCGAACACTTGAGCAAGGGGTTCCTTACCCTTGAGCATGTATCTGAGGTGCGAGCCCTGACGCGGCCTTTGGGCCAGCCGATTGGCGAACCTGAAACCAAGGCGCCAAACGGTAATGGAGCCGCTGGTTTTTTTGCCAGTGGCCTTGCCAACATCAAGGGCGGCATCGATCAGCAGGTTCGGCGGATGGCGGCCCAACA
The DNA here is from genome assembly GCA_903912515.1 of uncultured Planctomycetaceae bacterium. Classification (GTDB taxonomy): domain Bacteria; phylum Planctomycetota; class Planctomycetia; order Gemmatales; family Gemmataceae; genus UBA6894. Next base: position 5,901 of record CAIWHS010000437.1, on the reverse strand, counting down.
ATACTCGGCGGCGATTGAGCCGCTGGAAGATAAACCCAGACGGCATGTGACACGGCTGGAGGTTGTGCTGGATACCGACCCGTTCGATCCGCTCAGCGTGCCAGTTTTGGGCAAAATCCAAGCTTGGCTTCAAAGCGAACTACCCCATGACACGGCGAATTTTGGGACCGTTCGGGCGGAAACCTATGGCATCACAGTTGGCGCTGATGACTTGGCCCGCATCACCGAGGCGGATCGCATTCGCATCAACATTCTGGTGTTGCTGGCGGTGCTGGGAATCCTTTTGGTTTTAGTGAAGGATGTGCCTCTGGCTTGCTATCTGCTTGCCTCGGTTCTTTTCAGCTATTTGGCCACTTTGGGCGCGACAATGTTATTAGCCCACTGGGGTTTTGGGCGGCCTTTTGGCGAGGTGGACTGGCGGGTACCGCTGTTCTTATTCGTGATTTTGGTGGCAGTGGGAGAGGATTATAACATATTGCTCATCTGCCGGATGGTTCAGGAACGAAAGCGAAGAACTCCCGTTGAGGCCATGCGCAGGGCCCTGGCGGCGACAGGCTCGACCATCACTTCGTGCGGATTGATCATGGCAGGGACGTTTGCCACGCTGATGCTTGCGGGCTTGAACACCATGGTTCAGATAGGATTCGCCTTGGCATTTGGCGTGATTGTGGACACTTTTATTGTCCGGCCAATTCTTGTTCCCGCCTTTTGCTTCTTGCTTTGGCAACGGCAGGAAAAAAACAACGACCCGGCGACTTGGATTCGGGAACTGAATCGCCGCGCCAGCTGAAAAGCGTTTGCTTTTCGACCGGCACGGCGCAGGGTATTTCAATTGCCAGAGTCAGGCGCGAACTAGGCTTTCGCCTTAGCTGCCTTTTTGGCCAACTGCGACTTTTGTCGAGCAGCAGTGTTGGGGTGGATCACCCCACGGGCTGCAGCCTTGTCTAGCTTTTTGTAGGCCGCTTTGAGCTCTGCCTCGGAATCGCCCTTTGCGGCGATCACCGTGTCAAAGGCCTTCAATTGCAGCTTCACGTCTTTCTTGACGTTGCGGTTGTGGCTGCGGCGTTTATCGCTCTTGCGCAGGTTTTTAGCTGCGCTCCTGGTATGCGGCATGAGGCTTCGGCTCCAAACTCTGCCAGTTTACGGTCAAATCAAAAAACGAATGGGCCAAAACAATATCGACCACAAGGCAGAATAGTATCAGCAAGTGCCTTATTTCACAAGCAAAATTGGGTGCGGTTGGAGTTTTTAGGCTGCTTTTGAACAAAAAACCTTTGCTATCCAAAGCAGTTAAGCCATTCCGGGGATTTCAGGTTCCGGCTTTTCGTCTAGCCAGAATGTCCAAGGGCCCTCTCCAGAAGGGATGATCCGATTGCTCGAACGCCAAGGACGAGCATCGAGAACGGAGGCTGTTTCCATCGCCTCTGATTCAAAAATTAGCGGCAATTCAAGGGAAAGGGACTGTTTGGAGGCCACCTCGGTGGCTAGGACAACCCATTCTGCGGGCCAGCCCCCTTCGAGCCGCACTATCCAGGCCATGCGCCAAAGTGCAGAAGTATCGGCATAGGGCCAAGCCGATTTGCCTCCCAAACGGAGAGCCTGCCGTAAACGACACCCAGCCCGAACCGCCAAAGTTACCAGTTGGTTCAGGGCATTTTGGCTCAGTTTTTCTTTCGCCAAGGCATCCCAATGGATGTGAACACCGCCCAAAACAGCATCCACCTGTTTGCGCGCTGGCCCCCATTGAGCCAACAGATCTGGGAATTGGGGGTAGCGAACCACCCGAACCGGGCGGCCCGGGCAGGCCAATTCAGCCAGGCTGGCCATAGCTTGCGCGGCTTCGCGGTTTTGCCCTGTTTCTTGGGGTGGAATCCAGCCGGTAACGGCAAGGCGCTTGCCTTTTTCCGCTAGCCATTGCTGAAGTGCCAAGGTGGGCTCACTCAGCCCTTGGGAAGACCCGAAAAAGAAAAGGCCCATTTGGCTTTGATTTGGAGCCGCCCCTGGCCCCAATGCCAAATGGAGGCGCAACTTTTTGCCTAAAGCCAAGGCGGCCTCTTCCAAGAGGTCAAACGCCTCTAGCCCACGACCGGGTCCAATGCCCAACTCTTCCATCCATAAAGGCGCGCCAATCAGGTGGATTTCACCTGAACACCAGGCGGCTGTTTGGATGAGGCGAACTAAAGCACGAGCAACATCGGGACAGCCAGGTAGGTAAAGCCGGGCGTGCAACACCCGCAGGGGCAGGCTGTAATCGGTTTGCCCCGCTGGCAAGATGGGCTGAAACCACCCGCGAGCAACCAGGTCGGCAATATCGGCACCGAGCAAAGCCTGAATCAGGTTGCGAGATTCTGGCCCGCTTTCCAATGCTGGTTGATCGGTTTGACATGCTTGGGGGAAAAAACGCCCCAAGGCAGGTTGGCCCAACTCCCTTAAGGCGCAAGCTAACCTATCGATCAAATCTTCCCGCTGGAAGACTTCGCCTGGGGATTTGGAAGGCTCGATGAAGTGGGCGGCACCAGAAACCAGTTCAGCTTGCCAGAGTGGCCAATGGGGATGATCTTGGCCTGCCAAATGGGCTGCTCGACGAATCTGGTTGGAAAGCCACGCTTCGTCGAGGGCTTCCACCCGGCCAGATTTGTCGCGTGTCCACCAGGGCCCCATGGGCAAGTGCCTCCCGGGAAAAGGGACCGTTCTCCTGCTTAAGCCTACCCGATAGTTGCCAAGAATGCCCAAAAAGCTCTGGCCATCGATTCGGTGGCTGTGCCGTGGATTTGGTGGCCCACGCCGGTGAAGTCCAATCGGGTGAGATCGACGACCGGGCCAAACAATAGGTCGGCCTCGGCTGCAGGCAACATGCCGCCAAAATTGGAATCTCCTCGCAATAAAAGTACCGGGCAACGTATCTGCCCCAAAGTTTGGCCCAGATTCAGGTCCTCGAGCCAGCGCCCTTGCAGAACGGCAAGTGGGCAGCCTGGATCCATTTGTTTCAAACAATGGGCCATATATCGCAAGCTTGCCATATCTCGCATTTGCCCTAGAGGCCTCTTTTTGCCTAGGGGATCACGAATTTCCAAGGCGGCCAGAGTTTGGGCAACTTGGTGAACAGGCTGATTACTGCCAGCTAGGTGGACATAGACCTTAAACAAATCGCCATAGCCCGTCTCATGCAGCTGATGCAAAAACCCTGGGCTTGGCGGGTCCTCCAGAACGATGGCAGCAATTTTTTCAGGGGCCCGGGAGGCCACCTCGGCCGCAACCAGGGCCCCCAGGGAATGGCCCACCAAGATGACCGAGTGATGGGCTAGTAGGGGTAAAAGGGCATGTAGGTCGTCGGCATAGTTTTGAACCAAGTAGCTGCCGGCCCGGTCGGAAGAACCGTGGCCCCGCCAATCTAAAGTAATGGGGTGAATGCCTGAAAAAAGGCCGGAAATCAAATGATTCCAGTCGCTGGCTTGGCGAGCGAGGCCGTGGAGAAATAATACTGTGGGCCCGTTGCGGGCGCCTTCATAGACGGCGAGGGCGGGGTGTTGGGGGATGGAGAGGCGGCGGGGGGTGAACAATGATTTTCTCCTCGAATTTTAACAAATAATTCAGGGAACTAGGTTCTAATAATCGGTAGGCCATTTAATACCCATTTTGAACCGACAGACCTTGAAGATCGTCTTAAGTGTGCCCGATCAGAATGGCTAGCCGAATGCATTAGCGGCTATCGGCATGGTAATTCCGGCTGGTCCATCTGTGCGGGCATTATTGACGAATCCACCGAGTAATGGCATTACCAAGGTTTAAGTTATCTAGCCCGGGACGACGATTCCATGCGATGAGTACGGTCAGGGAATGACTTCCAGGCATGGTTTTAGGTTCCTCCAAATCCGCCCCGCCAGCGACAGGCGCAGAGAAGAGGTTGATCATGGTACAGAAGACCACCGGCTGGAACCCACTGAATTGGTTCAAAAACAATTCGGGCACCAAGGTATGCCGGAAGAAAACCTTGGTGCTTGAAACCTTGGAAAGCCGCGAAGTACCGGCTGTGATCGTGGTCACCAATTTACTGGACAGCACCAATCCTACTAACCCGCTTGCCGGTTCGTTCCGTGAAGCAGTAACGCGTTTGGCAACATCGGGTGATGAGATCCGATTTGCAGACTCACTTTTTCCTGAAGGGGAAGGCCCAAAAACCTTAACCCTTAATGGCGCGGTAGGCGCAATGCAGGTTGAGCAAAACAATATCTCAATCATTGGCCCCGGCAGATTTATTACGGGTGGCAATGACTACAAATTGATCATCCAATCTGACCGTGGTTTTTCCAATATCAACACTGCCCAAATCACCAGTGCTGGCGCCGGATTTAAAGTAGGTGACTACTTGGACCAAGGCTCCACTGAATTTACAGGTGGAGCACGGTTCCAGGTTCAGGCAATTGGAGGAACCGGCAACATCACTCAGGTGGCAGTAGTCAACCCAGGGGCCAACAGCACATTCACTGGGACACTCTCAAGCAGTGGTACTGGCAGTTCTTTTTTGACAGCTATAGGCAACAGCAAGGGCACCGGAGCAGTATTTGCCAATCCTGCAAAAGGGCTGGCCAGTAATATTTTTGTCTCCCAACTCATCAACAGCACTCCGCAAAATCTGAAGATTTCCGGAATCCATTTTGGAGATGCCAAAGCAACCACCATTCTGCAAAATTTGGGAAATTTAACCGTATCGAACTGCCTTTTTGACAATGGTGCATCTACTTTTATCGCAACAGCAGGCGGAGCAGGCGACCTTTCGATTGATAACTCTGCATTTGATGGTGCTGCCATTCAGGTTGGCTTTGGAAGCGGTGGTAAACTAACTGTCAACAATTCAACCTTCACTGGTGCTTCAGGATTTGGAAGCGGACGATCCATTTCAACAAACAGTAATCTGCTTAGCATTAATTCGTCCGCCTTTCATGATGGGGAAAATGGTGTGTCGGTTCAGGGTGGGACCACCTCCATCAACAACACCTATTTTACTAATATCCCGAATGGCGCTCTCACTCTGAGCGGCACCAACACCACGGTCACCAATAGCTACTTCGCTGACAATTACCGGTCAGCAGGTATTCAAATCGATCCGACCAGCTATGGCACCCAGCCGAATGCTAATAAGGGTGGTGCAGGTATCTTCGCCTACAACGGCAGCAACCTGACCGTCAGCAAATCGCTGTTCTTACGGAACGCCGTTGGTGACCCCGCTATCCCCCAATCAGGCATCAACAACCTGAACTCCGGCGGCGGAGCGATTTTCAACTACGCCGGTACCCTGAACATTGATCAATGCGGTTTTACTGAAAACTCGGTGGCTATCACCCACTTCCCACTGATTGAAGCCAATGACAACACAACCAACTTCGCCGATAATCCGGAATTGATGCCCTCACCAGCCAACACTGGCGGCGGAGCTTTATATTCTGGTGGCCCGACAAATATTACCAACAGCTACTTCAACAAAAATCTTGTCACCAGCCAGGTTGAATTTTTTGCCTACACCAAAATCCCCGACAGCCCTCCACCGCCAGCCTCACTGCCTCAATACGCCGGTGGCGGCGCAATGTACCTGACCAGCAACAATGGCCAGACTGCAGCTATCACTATCAGCAACACGACCATCACAGAAAATTCAGTAGAACAAGTATCCCCAACGGCCAATCCGTATGTGGGGGCTTTTGTCAATGCAGTTGCTTCAGCGGATTTCAATGGTGACAACCTAGCCGACATTGCCGCAGGCACATCTGAGGATACCAACAACATACAAATATTTTTAGGAAATCAATATTCCGGCTCACCTGATGCCATTTTGTCAGCCAATGTGAGCCTAGTTGGCTTAGCACCAGGCGACTTCAACGGCGACGGTTTGACAGATTTGGCAGC
>CAIWHS010000436.1 GCA_903912515.1 uncultured Planctomycetaceae bacterium | reverse complement strand
GTGAGCCTGGCCAACAGCGAGGCCGAACGGATGCTGCTTTGGAAGAGCCGCAAGCAGGCGTTCGGCGCGGTGGGCCGCTTGGCCCCCAGTTACTGCACCCAGGATGGCGTGGTGCCCCGCACCCGGCTGCCGGAAATGCTGGGAATCATCCATGAGATCAGCAAGAAGTACGACATCCGAATCGCCAACATTTTCCATGCTGGGGATGGCAACATGCATCCCATTTTGCTTTTCGATGAGCGCGACGCTGACCAGGTTAGGCGTGTGATGGAAGCCAGTCATGAGATTTTGGATACCTGTCTGAAGTTGGGTGGGAGTGTTACCGGGGAGCACGGAATCGGCGTTGAGAAGATCGACTTCATGCCCAAACTGTTCACCCCTGACGACCTGATGGCGATGACCCGTGTGCGACAGGCCTTCAACCCGACTGGCCTTTGCAGCCCCGGGAAAATGCTGCCCACTGCCGGGGCCTGTGCCGAGCCCTCCTCCGCCCCGCGGCAGACCAAGCCTGGCCGCCGGGCTGCGCATTGAAAGTCACCGCGATAAGGAAGCCGATTGAACATGTCAGACCAAGAAAAAGTTGAAATCCAAGGCCATGGTGTGGCGCTGAAGCATCCTGCAAGCCAGGAAGAATATGCCCAGGCGATTCAGGAAGCGGCCCAAGCCGGGCAAGCGGTCTACCCCTTGGGTGGTGGGACCCGGCAATACCTCGGCTTGCCACCGGTAAAAGCGGGTGTGGCTCTTTGCACCCGCAAGCTCGACCGGGTGATTGACTACCCGGCCCGCGACATGACGGTCACAGTGGAACTGGGAATGACATTGGCAAAACTTCGCGAGGTTTTGGCCAGCGAAAATCAGGACCTGCCGATTGACTGCCCCAATCCTGGGCAATCAACCTTGGGCGGCCTGCTTGCCACCAACAGTTCTGGCTCGCGGAGGCATGGCTACGGCACAGCGCGGGATTATTTGCTGGGCCTCACGGTTATTGACGACCATGGCAGGCCCACGAAGTCGGGCGGACGGGTGGTGAAGAATGTTGCCGGCTACGACATGGGCAAACTGCACATCGGGGCACTTGGGACGCTGGGGCCCTTGGTGCAAGGCACCTTCAAATTGAAACCAAAGCCCGAGGCGACGGCACTTTGCGTGGTGCCTGTGGCAGAGGACCAGGTTGATGCCTTCGCCAACCATCTCAACCGCGGCCAAACCCGGCCCATCGTGATTGACCTGCTTTCGGCTGGGGCAGCCCGACTGTTTGCCAACCACGCCGGAATTAGCCTTGGACGGGAAGGCTGGTGGGGCGTTGTTGGTTTTGATGGCGCGGAAAAAGCCGCACGGTGGCAAGTGAGCACCTTGAAGGATGAATTGCGTTCGCTTGTGTCTGGTGATGTGATTGAGGTTCCCAACGCTCACAAAGGATTTGATGCCCTCAACGCGCTTGGCGGCCCGCATGGACAAGTAGGCCTGCGGGCGGGTGTGCTGCCGGGTGAAACCGCGCTCCTTGCCAAGGCCCTTGACAACTGGGCTCCGCAATCGGGCGTGGTAGCCCATCTAGGGGCAGGTGTAGTGCATGCCTGGGGCGACCCTGAGACGGCACGGGAACCGCTGCTTGCTCAGGTTGAGCGCATTCGCCATATGGCCCAAGCCAAAGGTGGCTGGCTGGTGGTGACCCGCTCTGGGCCTGCCGCCCGCGACTCGCGCATGGTATTTGGGCCCAACCGGCCGGACATGGGCCTGATGGCGGAAATCAAACGGCAACTCGATCCGGGCTGCTTGTTCAAGCCGGGG
>CAIWHS010000435.1 GCA_903912515.1 uncultured Planctomycetaceae bacterium | reverse complement strand
TTCGTATGATGGCTGGATTACTCCTGCCAAGCTTTCGAGGCCAAGACAGCCCCATGACCCACAGCCCAGCGGAAGCACGGCATCAAGGCCTGACCGCAATCGCCGCGGCTGAGGCTTTACGCCTGCATGGCCCTAACGAGCTACCCAGCTCCAAATCCCGTTCCATTCTCGCCACCGCATGGGATGTGGCCAAAGAACCCATGTTTTTGCTCCTCCTTGCTTGCGGGGCCATCTACTTTTTCCTGGGGGATGTGGCTGAAGCCCTCATGTTGTTGGGCTTCGTCTTCGTGGTTTTGGGCATCACCCTCTACCAAGAACGCAAAACCGAACGGGCTCTCGAGGCACTCCGCGACCTCAGCAGCCCAAGGGCCCTGGTGGTGCGAGAAGGCGTGCGGTCCCGTATCGCCGGCCGCGAGGTGGTTCCCGACGACATCCTCGTGATCGCCGAGGGAGACCGTGTGCCCGCCGATTCCGTCGTGCTGGAGGCCACCAACCTCGCGGTCGATGAATCCCTCCTCACTGGTGAATCGGCCGCTGTTCGCAAGTCGGTTTGGGACACAACCAGCCAAATCACCCGCCCGGGCGGCGACGACTTGCCCTTCATTTTTTCAGGCACCCTGGTGGTTCAAGGCCAAGGCTTGGCCCGGGTTCTCAGCACTGGACTGAAAACCGAGATGGGCCATATTGGCAAGGCACTGCAAAGCGTCGAGGTGGAACAGACCCGCCTGCAGCGCGAAATTGGCCAAATGGTCCAGCGTGTGGCCCTGTGCGGTTTGGCCCTGTGCGCGTTTGCCGTGCTCCTTTATGGGTTGACCCGCGGTAACTGGTTGGAAGGGGTGCTAGCCGGCATCACCTTGGCCATGGCCATGCTGCCTGAAGAGTTCCCGGTGGTTCTGACCATCTTTTTGGCCTTGGGTGCCTGGCGGTTGTCGCGCATGCAAGTTCTGGCCAGACGTGTGCCTGTCATCGAGACCTTGGGCTCAGCCACCGTTCTTTGTGTGGACAAAACCGGCACACTCACTGTCAACCGCATGGCCATCCGCAAGCTGGTGGTGGCCGCCGACTTGCTCGACCTCAACCCGCAAGAAACCCACGAACTCCCTGAGGAGTTCCACGAGATTGTCGAGTTCGGCATCCTCGCCAGCCAGCGCGACCCCTTTGACCCGATGGAAAAGGCCTTCCACGACTTGGGCAACGCTAGCCTGGCCGACACCGAACATTTGCATGCCGACTGGACTCTTGCGCGCGAGTACCCGCTATCAGCCAGCCTGCTGGCCATGTCGCATGTGTGGAAGTCGCCCAAAGGCGATGATTTTGTGCTGGCAGCCAAGGGTGCTCCCGAGGCGATTGCTGATCTGTGCCATTTGGAGGAAGAGGCCACCCGCACGCTGGGTCTTCGCGTGGCGGAGATGGCCGAGAACGGTTTGCGAGTTTTGGGGGTAGCAAAAGGCGATTACCGCCAGCAACGGTTGCCTGGCGAACAGCACGATTTCGACTTTGAATTCCTAGGTCTGGTGGGCCTGGAAGACCCCCTGCGCGGCAGCGTCCCCGCAGCGGTGGCCGAATGTTCCGCTGCCGGGATACGTGTGGTGATGATCACAGGCGACCACCCCACCACAGCCCGAAGCATCGCCCGTCAAGCAGGCCTGAAAAACCTGACGGATATTCTCACCGGCAAGGAAGTCGACAGGCTGGATGAAGAAGCCCTGCGCGAAAAAGCGAAAAAGGCGCAGATTTTCGCCCGCATGGTACCCGAGCAAAAGCTGCGGTTGGTGAACGCGCTGAAAGCCAACAACGAGGTGGTCGCCATGACCGGGGACGGGGTGAACGACGCCCCTGCGCTGAAAGCCGCGCATATCGGCATCGCTATGGGAGGCAGGGGAACCGATGTGGCCCGCGAAGCCTCATCGCTGGTGCTACTGGACGACGATTTCGCCTCGATTGTCAAATCCATCCGTATGGGCAGGCGCATTTTCGACCATTTGCAAAAGGCGTTCACCTACATTGTGGCTGTCCATGTGCCTATCGCCGGGATGTCATTGATCCCGATCTTCCTGCAAGACGCCCCGCTGGTGTTGTCTCCTGTGCACATTCTTTTTTTGGAACTGGTGATCGACCCGGCATGCTCCATCGTGTTCGAGGCCGAACCGGAAAACCCAGACCTGATGAGCCGGCCACCCCGCGACCCACGCGCCCCGCTGTTTGGCCCGGGCACCTTGGCCTTGGGCATCATGCAAGGGCTCACCGTTTTGGCGGGGGTTTTGCTGGTATATTTCTTGGCCCTGAAGGGCTGGCTTCCCCCGGCCGATGCCACCGCACTGAGTTTCACCACGCTGGTTTTAGCAAACCTGGGGCTGATCTTCGTGAACCGGTCGTGGTCGCGCTCGCTGGTGGCCACCTTGCGCGTGCCCAACCCTGCTTTGTGGGCGGTATGTGGCGCCACGCTTTTCTTCTTGGTGCTTGTGCTATACACCCCTGGCCTGCGAAGCCTGTTCCATTTCTCCACCCTGCACTTCCATGACCTGCTGCTCTGCGTACTGGTGGCGGTTGCCAGCCTGCTCTGGTTTGAGGGGCTGAAGTGGGTGTGGCGCTGGGGCCGTGGCAATTAGCCAATTACGCAATATTTATATCACTAAAACGATTAGTTACTGTCCGGGCACGGGAGCCTTGGCCACCATCTCCAGCGCTTTTTCGATAAGGATTTCCCCGGTCATCTCACCCAGAGAAACACGCGAGACATAGCTATACCGTGGAAAACTGTTGTAGTCGACCTTGGTTAGAATGTACCCGAACGCCTCGTTGGTGAGGCCGAACACCAGGTTGTGTTTGCCACGCATCTTGCGTTTCA
>CAIWHS010000434.1 GCA_903912515.1 uncultured Planctomycetaceae bacterium | reverse complement strand
TCAAGGGCAAGCCTTGAATGGATCCGTCGCGTCGGTGCGGCTTTTTGCTTTTGGGTCCGTTTTCCAAATAGCCAGTTGAAAAGCATGGCAAAAACCTCGATGGAGTGCTCATTACCCATCAAGACAATCACCAAACCTAGAAAACCACGACACAATACTTTTGAGCCTGATCTGGCCAATTCCGATCAATCTGGCAATCTGAACAGACTCTTGTCCCCCAAATAGGAAACAACGTCGGGTCGTTGAAAATCAGCGTTGTCGCGGTCGAATTCAAAAGGGTGATTGGCAATAGATAGGGGGTTGCAGGGTAAATTCCAAAAATCAGGTAGCTGTAATGGCCAACAGTTATTTCGGAACAAGTGTCGGGTTGCCCCGGAACCATGATCAGGTTTTTCCTGATTGCTGTGTGTCCTGCCTTGCCCATGAAGCGGAAAAGCGTGCTCGTATCCGGGCCAGCACGGATTCCTGGCTCCCGTCACCGATTGAATGGTTTCGTGGACCATTGGTGGAGGCAAAACTATGCAAATCCTGCAGTAACCAATTGTTTGCCGTTGGTTTGCTCAAGATTATCGCGCTATTCGGGCCACTGCTGGCATATGTTTGGTTTGGGGTTCCCCTCCTCAATCAGCATGTCCCGAGTCATTTAGCTTTTTGGGCCAGGTTTGGTGGCTTGCTGCTTGTTTGTTCGCCTTTTGCCATTGCTGAAATGCTGCTGGCCAAGCCATATGATCTGCAAATCGGGAAGGATCTGGCGGAACACCGATTTGCATCCCGTCACATGGCTTTAAAATTTTTGGTGGAAAACAAAAACGCGGAATATCTGAGTCTGAATGATGAGCCAATCTTCCAAAACAGGCTTGAAGCCGCGAACAATCCAAAAATGGATTTGCTATTGAAGGAATTGGGTTTTCATGAATTGCATAAAAACCTTGTTTCTTTGGCCAGTATCATGGCCCAAAACGTCCTTGGTCAGGAATTAGAGGGGGACCCTGGTTTTACCTGAGGTCCGGATGAGGAGGTTCAAACCGGGGTTCCCGGTGAAGATTGGATCATCTGAAAGCCAGCAAAAAGGGCGAGGTGATTGTCGCGAATATTCTCCTCAGGGTGATTCCAGGACATAGGGAATCATTAGGAGTTGAATGCGATGCAGACCGAAAAACTTCAAGCTCAGGCCCAATCGGCGGAATCCAAACAACAAAAAGCCAAGGAGGAAAGAAAGGATCTGCTGCGGGGATCCCTGATTCTTTTTCCCATTCTGATCATTCCGGGATGGAATAGTGGTTTTCAATGGATTGAGGAAGGTTTTACATTCAACAACCTGTTTGTCTTGGCATTGTTATTTGTTTTGAGTCTTCCACCTATTTTGGCAGTTTCGGGATTTGCCGCATACCGTGAAAAAACACCTTTTGGATTTCAATTTGGAATTCGCTTGGCAGTTTATCCGAACCTTTTCGCGTTGTTTCTCTTTCTGGTGGCGGTGCCCGGACTTGTATCAGAATATCCATTCGCCAAGCATTGGCCGGACCTTTCCAGAACCATCACAGGGATCGCACTAGCAGTTTTAGCCAACGTATATTTTGCCTTGGCCCAAATGGTTAAAAATTACTGGGAGCGTCTTTATTCGGTGGATGTTTGTTGATTTTTTCTTCAGATAAAAACCTTATTTCCTGAAACCATTTCCTTTTCAACTTGCAGTTGTAACTCTCCAAAAGGCCTCAAAAATCCATCCTGATTTTCCAAATCCTGTCGCGGCCTGCCTGTTCCCGGTGATTCCAATGCATGGTGATCGTGGTTTCCGGTTCACGGGTGGCTGATGGGCCTATTATTCCGTGCCGCTTCGACCGCCAAATTTGGAGGTAAACCATGTTTCGACATTCCATGCTCCTGGCCTTGGTCGCAACCGGGTTCATTGGGCAATACGCTAGTGCCGATATCGCTCCCATGCCGCGGAGAGCTGCCATGCCGCAGGCCCGCCTGGGAGTTTGGCTGAAAGAATATGATGACGGTGAACACCAGGGAATGCTGGTCACCGGCGTTGAAAAAGGTGGCCCAGCAACAAAGCTTTTACATTTACGCGATGGTTCGACTTGGTATCTGGAAGCGAATGTGGACGTGATTTTGGGAATCAATGGCATGCCCGTCACGGATATGGGCTCCTACCGGTATGCGTTGGCACACGCCGGTCCCAATCCAGTTCTCACGGTTTGGGACAAGCGGGCCAGAGAAGTCATTAAGTACAAGGCTCGCCTTCCCCAAAGCAGTTTGCGTGGTGCCTTGGACCAACCGGAAAGTGGTACTGGCACCGCAATCGCCCAATCCAGCTTGCCTATCCAACAGGTGATGATGG
>CAIWHS010000433.1 GCA_903912515.1 uncultured Planctomycetaceae bacterium | reverse complement strand
TAAAAGTCGCAAGGCAGTATCTACCCGTAAACACAGAAGTGCCAAGGAACTTTGCTTGGCACCGGATTACCTTCTGTCGAACCACCATTTTTTGCAACTTCTCGAGGTTTCAGCATGCGGCCTCTTTGAAGCTGAACGGTTGGGAGCTTGGGTTCTTGCTGATTGGCTTGAGGAGCAAGGTGATTTTGCCTTGGCGGAATGCTTTCGGGAAAGCCTGCATTCGGCGCAAGTTATTCCATTACCTGAATCCCACCGCCTTGCTTGGCGACCAGTTATCGGATGTCATCAGGGCCTCTTTTATTGCTGTGGACGCAGGCTTTTGGGGCCAGCCTTGAAAGCCAACCGGCCCGGCCTCGAATTGGTGCAAACTTTGGATTTGCAAGCTTGCGGGTTATCCGCCGAACAATTGCGGCGTTTACTCGATTGCAAAAAGATTTCCCAAGTGGTCAGGCTTAACCTGCGTGACAATTTCCTGGGTAACCTTGGTGCAACTCTGTTAGCTCAAAACGACAGACTTGGCAATCTTATGGACTTGTCCCTCTGGGGCTGCCAGATAAATAAGGAAGGTGCCCAAAACTTGGCACTTGCCGCCAACCTAACAAACCTCAAAAAGTTGAACCTGAGAAACAACCCGCTTATGCGCGAAGGGGCCCAATACATCCTTGAATCGGTCAGACTTTCTTGCCTGGACACACTGGTGCTTCAGCGTGTTCATTGCAATGATGGGCCTTTTGCATCGAACCCAGGTTGGCCAAGATTAAGAATGCTTTACTTAGGTTCCAACCGAATCGGTCCTGAGGTTCTTCGGGCGCTAGTTTCCAGTAATCGGCTAATCGGTTTGGAATATTTGGAATTAAATGGCAATCTGATCCGATCTTTGGGAGCAAAAATTCTGGCAACAGCTCACCATTGGCCCAAACTGCAAACGCTTGAACTGCGAGACAACCGGATTGGGCCCGGAGGGGCTCGCATGCTAAAAAACATGTCGCTGCCTGGCCTGAAACTGTTCGATATTCGAGATAATTGGTTGGGTGAAACGGGGACTGCATTGCTCAGGGTCTCGCCCCTTAACCAGAATAAAGCCAAATTGAAACTGGGTAAAAACAAGCCCCGGCCCAGACTACCACTAGGAATGCGCCCGGTTCAAGCGGGCAACATGGTTCGCCAAGCTTGGACACATGTGCGCAGGATGTTCGGGATCTAGCCCGGGAATCTTGAAAATGGTATATTTAATTAATCTTTCCTGCCCCACCCTATCGGGAACCTCCCGAAATGCTGCCTTTCGCTCTGATATTGTCCAACCTTTTCGCCCTTGGACCCCAAAACAGCCAGCCTGATTTCGACCGTGAAATTGCCCCAATTTTAGCAACTTATTGCCTCGAATGCCATAAGGATGGCAACATTAAAGGTAAACTAAACCTAACCACCAAAGCCGGGATAGAAAAAGGTGGCAAATCAGGGCCAGCGGTCGTTTCTGGCAAGATTGGCAAAATCGAAACCAGCCCTTTGTTGGTCCGGGTAATGGCAAATGAAATGCCGCCCAAGACTCCACTACCTGACAAAGATAAGTTACTGCTGGAAAAATGGGTTCTGGCAGGCGCTATCTGGGGATCAAATCCGGAAGCTCCCATAGATCCGTTTCGCTTTTCAACATCAGGGCGGGCTGGCTACGACTGGTGGTCTTTGAAGGCCCTAATGCCTACCGCAACTCCCATGAATTTTAACCTGAACCCGATTGATGTATTCATTTTGGAAAAGCTGAAGGGCTCTGGGCTGAGTCAAAATCCACAAGCAGACAAAAGAACATTGCTAAAGCGTTTGTCATTCGACCTCATCGGGTTGGCCCCCACCCCTGATGAATACGCCAACTTTTTGGCGGATGTTTCCTCTAATGCCTATGAGAAACAGGTGGACCGCTTGCTGGCCTCACCACACTATGGCGAGCGTTGGGCAAGGCATTGGCTTGATGTGGCGCGTTTTGGCGAAACTGACGGGTTTGAACGCAATCAAAAACGGCCAAACGCCTGGCCTTACCGTGACTGGGTAATTCGCGCCTTGAATGAGGATATGCCCTTTGACCACTTTGCCCGTTTGCAAATTGCAGGCGATGTTCTGGAACCAAATAATCCAGATGCAGTCCGGGCTACTGGGTTCCTGGTGGGTGGCGTTTACAACACGGTGTTGGGAAACGACCAAATGCGTAGTGCTAACCGTCAGGATGAACTGGAAGACTTGGTTGGAACAGTTGGGCAGGCTTTCCTTGGGCTGACAGTGAATTGCGCGCGTTGCCACGATCACAAGTTCGACCCAATCAGCATGGAAGATTATTACCGGATGGCTGCGACTCTATCCGGTGTTAACCATGGGGAACGCTCGCTCCCGCTACCGGGTTTGGCCCAGAAGATCGAGAATGCGGAAAGATTGACCAAAAATCTGGAAACAGAACTAGAAGCTCTGGAAGCCCCCATCCGCAGCACTCTGATCAAAGAGAGGGCCAAAACCATCCCAGTGACCCAACACCCCCCCAAGCCCTTAATTTCTTGGGACTTGCGACATGGCTTAATTGATTCGGAAACAGGTTTGGCCCTGCAACCCCAAGGCCCTGTTCAACTGACTCCCTCAGGGGCCCGATTAGCTGACAATTCCTATTTAAAGTCCGAACCTATTGGCAAAACCTTGCATGAAAAAACCATGGAAACTTGGGTACAGGTCAATCCTGGCCAGCAGCAGGGTGGTGCTCCCGTGAGTTTGTTTAAACCAATTGATGCCACTTTTGATGCAATTGTTTACGCCGAATTGGAAAAGAATCGCTGGATGGCCGGAAGTGACTTTTTCAGAAGGACCAAATCTTTTCAATCAACAGATACTCTGGAACCCGAACCGAATACATGGGTGCACCTTGCCATCACATACCACGCCAATGGAAACATAACCGGTTATCGGGATGGGAAACCTTACGGCCAGACCTACCAATCTTCCGGTTTGCTCCCTTTTGAAGCGGGACAAAGCCGGGTACTGGTGGGTTGCCGCCTGGAACCGGCAGGTGGTAATAAAATGTTCACCGGAACTATAGCGCAAGTCCGCATCTATGACAGAGCCTTAACTTTGGAAGAGGTAAAAAGCTCTTTCCAGCACGGGGATATCTGGCCCAACCGTCGCGAAGTGGTTGAAAAAATGCCCCCCAAGGATCAACTTCGCCACAAAGCATTGCTGACGCAACGGATTGAGCTAACCACCGAATTGCAAAAGGCGCGTTCGACACAAGGTGAGAAAGTCTACTCCGTGGTAGCACAGAAACCTAACGAAACCCGAATATTAGCCCGGGGTGACCACACCAAACCCGGAAAACTGGCAAAACCGGGTGTCGTGAAAGCTCTGGGCGAATTGGAGTTGGATGCCAATGCTTCAGATGCAGAAAGGCGGGTCCACTTAGCTCGATGGATGACCAGCCCTGAAAATCCCTTGTTCGCTCGTGTGGCGGTCAATCGCCTCTGGCTCCTCCATTTTGGAGCCGGATTAGTGGATACACCCAGTGATTTTGGATTCAACGGCGGACAACCAAGCCACCCAGCCTTGCTGGATTGGCTGGCTACTGTTTTCATCCAAAAAAAATACAGTCTTAAAGCCTTACATAAACTGTTGGTCACCTGTGCCACTTACAAGCAAGCCTCCACCCCAAGGGCGGATGCCCTCGCTAAAGATGTCGATAATCGGCTTTTATGGCGCATGCGAAAAAAAAGGCTGGAGGGAGAAGTGCTACGCGATGCCATGCTTCAGGCTTCGGGAATTTTGAACCTTCAAGTGGGTGGCCCTGGATTTTCAGATTACAAGGTAATTGATACAGGGAACGGCACCACTTACTATGAACCTTTTGACTCAGATGCACCCGAATTGCAAAGGCGCAGCATCTATCGTTTCAGCCCCCGCGGCGGTGAAACCAGCATGCTCGACCTTTTTGATTGCCCGGATTGTGCAACAGCCGCCCCCAAACGCACCGCCACAACAACCCCGCTTCAGGCCCTGAACCTGTGGAATGGCCCAATAGCCATCCGTTTAGCGGGAACCATGGCCGAAAAAACCAAAAATGAAACCAAAATGAACCAAGAACAAGTCCAACAGGTTTATCAGAGAACCTTGGGCCGAAATCCCTCCGAAATTGAGGCCAAACTAGCAGGCGAACTTGCAAGCCAACATGGCTTGCGGGCAGTTTGCAGGGTACTTTTAAACAGCAACGAATTCCTGATGGTGGAATGAGGCAAAACCAATGACTGGTATCCATCGTCGGGAATTTCTGGGCTCTAATCTTGGGTTGCTGGGCACAGCCGCATTGGCTGGTTTGCTCAGCCCGAATGCACATGGTACCAACGATAATCCCGCGGATGATTTTCGCATTGCGGCTAAGGCCAAACGGGCAATCCAAATCACGCTAGTGGGTGGCATGAGTCATATCGACTCTTTTGACCCAAAACCGGCTCTGATAAAGTTGAACGGCAAAACACTACAAACCGATTCACCTCCGGACCTTTTCTTTGGCCAAATGGGACTGTTGCGCCAACCCGATTGGAATTTCAAACCCCGCGGCAACAGTGGCCTCCAAATTTCCGAGCTATTTCCTCGAATCGCTTCTCAGGCTGACAAGTTGACGGTCGTTCGATCCATGGTGGCAGATAGTGCCAACCATACTCCGGCATTGTTTGTGGAAAACTCGGGTTTTCAATTCAACGGTTACCCCTCCATGGGTAGTTGGCTTTCTTATGGCCTAGGGTCATTGGCCGAAGACTTGCCTGCCTTTGTGGTGCTGCCCGATGGCCGCAGCGGACCCAATGGCGCGGCATCGAATTGGACAAACGGTTTTCTGCCTGCGGAACATCAAGGAGTGGCACTTCTTACGGGATCACAGCCCGTCCGCGACCTGAACCCCTCAGTGCCCATTTCCAGAGAGGAGGAATCCGCATCCCGAAACCTGTTAAGGCTACTGAACCAAACGCACTTGGAAAGCTCAGGGGGAGAAGCATCGCTAGCGGCTCGGTTAAAAAGTTATGAACTGGCGGCGCGCATGCAATTAGCTGTTCCGCAGGTGGCCGACCTTTCCAAGGAGTCGGAAGAAACTCTGAAACTCTACGGGCTCGATAACCGCGCCACGATTGATTGTGGCCGCCGTTGTCTATTGGCCCGTCGTCTTTTGGAACGCGGAGTGCGCTTTGTTCAAATATATTCTGGCGGAGCTATTGCCGGCACCCCAAGGCATAGCTGGGATGCCCACGAAAATGTCAAAGAAAACCACGCGGCCGAATCCCTGCGAATTGACCAACCTGTGGCAGGATTACTTGAGGATCTGGCAAGGCGCGGCATGCTGAAAGACACCTTGGTGCTGTTTACCACCGAGTTTGGCCGCACTCCATTCACCCAATCCGCAAAGGGAACCGTTGGCCCCGGACGCGATCACAACAAATATGGCTTTTCATGTTGGTTGGCGGGCGCTGGACTTAAGCCCGGAATTGCCCATGGAGCCACCGACGATGTTGGCTGGAAATCTGTGGAAAACCCTGTGACATGGAATGATTTCCACGCCACTGTTTTGCATCTTCTAGGAATCCGCCACGACCGTTTAACTTATTACCACAACGGTATTCGCAGACGGTTAACCAATGTCCATGGTGAGCTTATAGACGGAATTCTGGCCTAAACGATCACTCTGGAAGGTCAATCCGCGCGGTATAAGTGGCACCCCCTGAGCCTACCATCGGGTGAAAATGAACACGAAGCGGGCAGGTTGCCATCCCACTATTTTGGTCACGATGGAGTTGATGCAAAAAACGCTTGGCATCACGGTCCCGTAAATGGCCAATGACCTGGCCTTTGGCTTCAACCTGAACTGGATGTCGGTTCCTGGGGTCGTAGGGCAGCTCAACTAGCGTTGCTTGAGCAGTCAACGGTTCACCATCAAAATCATACCCGGCGCACAAACGCTCAAAACCTTGCTGAAACAGTTCGCAATCGGTCACTTCAGTTTGAAACCGTCCCTTGCCTTTCATACAAACGGCAGCATGAGTGTCTTTTTTGGCCGGAAAAAGCCATATAAAAATCGACATCGCAAAAACCTCCGTGGATTATTGGAAGCCTTGCGCATTAATTTTATACAACCAATTGCCAAAAATCTGGAAATTGCCATTTATTTACTAAAAATCAGTTTTTTTCTAGCTAAATGCTATTTTTTAAGCGACTTGATTTCAATATGACCAACTTTAGCACCGTGACACAATTAGAAACAATTAGGGGGCAATCTTTCCGGCCAAATGCCAAGAATTTATTACGACTCAACCCTCATGCGACTTCATCAAGGCCCCCTATTAGTCAGGCTTTATCCACTTATGCAATTCAACCATTCTGGCTTCTCCCCGCTCATTGGCCTGCCAAACTTCACGCGTCTCAATATCGACCATGCTCAGCCATCCAAAATCGTGGTAGGCCCCGGTATCAAGGCACCAGGCCGATCCAAAATCAACAGGTAGCCCCTCTCCCATGACAGTATGCCCACAAACCATGATTTTGCCTGAGATGTGAGGCATCAGGGGGGGATCTAGTTTGGCCCAATGAATCACGGAAGGAGGTTGATCCTCCAGCCCAAGCCCAGCTTCAACATTCGCATGAACCAAAAAATGGTTCTCAAGCTCGACCAGATCAAGGCACGATTCATTGATGAATCGCCATACCTCAATTGGTATGGCGTTGCGCCATGCCTTTCCTGGTTGGACCCCAAAACTCATTAAGGTAGCCCGACCACCCGCCGCCTCAAGCCAATTTTTGGAACTCCCTTGAGCCGCCTCAAGGAACATGACCTCGTGGTTCCCTCGAAGGGGTGTGAGAATCTCTTTTTTGTACAGATCCATCAACAACTCAAGCACGCCCCTGCTGTTTTGACCACGGTCGACCATGTCACCCAATGTGACCAAACGATCCCCAGGCTTGAGGTTGGCCAATTCAAGCAGTTTCTTCAATGCGGTCAGGCAACCATGAATGTCACCAACCACCAAAGTTCTCATTTCCCGTCTCCAATTTCTCCGGCAATACCACCTCCCAAGGCTTTTAGCGCCGTGCCTTCCTTGGATTGTCCTTTTCCCGCTCAAGAACTTTTTCCGCATCCCTGCCTTCCAGCAATCCCAGGTAGCTATGGTAACGACTGGTTGAAATCATGCGATCTTCCAGGCCTTTCAAAACGGCACAACCGCCCTCGTGAGTGTGGGTACAACTGGCAAACCGGCACATGGGTACAAAAGAGTGGAATTCAACAAAAAACTTCTCCACCTCTTCTTCTCGCACTCCAGTCAATTCAAATTGGCGGATTCCAGGCGTGTCAACCACCCAACCTCCCCCATCGAGTTTGAGCAACTCTGCTGTGGTTGTGGTGTGCTTGCCCTTGCTGTTGACATCACTCACCTCACGAACCCTCAACCCCAAGCCGGGCTGAATGGCATTGAGAAGTGACGATTTCCCCACCCCGCTTTGGCCTGAAAAAACCGTTTGGCGATCAGCCAACAAATCCTTCAAAAGACCGATATTAATTCCCTCGGCAGCACTAGTCAGAAGAGTGCGAATTCCCAAACCGCTGTAAAGGCCAACCACATGCTGAAAATCTGCCGGATCCACTCGGTCTGCTTTATTCAGGCATAAAACCGGCTCCAAATTCCCCTGAATGGCACTGGCAAGATAACGATCAACCAGATGAGGTTTCAGATCCGGCTCTACCAGCGACACGACAAAAACCACCTGGTCCACATTCGCCACTAACGAGTGCACCCGGTTGCGGGAATTGCGAACAAGTTGCCCCTTTCGAGGTTCCACCCGTTCAATTACCGCTTCCGCTTGGGTTTCCCCGGGGCTTGGGGGCCTTGCCCCTTTGGGATCATGGGCCATTTGGCTGTCGGTGGCACTTTTGTTGACTTCTGGCCTTATCCACACCTTGTCACCGCATATGACCGGCGTACGCTCATCGGTTGAAAGGGTTTTCAATAGCCTTCGAACTGTACACCTAAAAAGGTGCCCATCACCCGTCTCCACCACACTCCAGAGGCCATGCACCCGAAGGACGCGACCATTTAGGCAAACTTTTTCATTTATGGCCGGAAGGCCAGACTGATCTCCGCTGTCTTCCACCAAAACAGTGCGTTTGCGGCTTTGGTCGCCCCGGTTGCGAACCCGGGCCTGTTCACCACCTGCCGTTGCATGGCTGTCACCACCGTCGGTAGTGTCGCCCCACGCTTTGTTGCGCGGGGGTTTGGCACGGTTTTTCCGCATTTCCATGCGGATCTTTTTCCGGTTTTTAGCCATCACATAATTGCTCCCTGCTTTTTTTCGGAAAGTCCATTTCAGTGGCTGGGGCCGCCAGCCAGCTCTTGCTTTAGCAAGGCCAGGGATTTGTCCTGAACCACCTGATGCAGTGAATTACCATGAGAATCCATGGTCACCACAGCCGGAAAATCAACCACTTCTAATTCCCACACGGCCTCGGGTGAGCCGAATTTTTCCTTCAAATACACACCGTCCACTCGGGTAATGGCTTTGGCATAGATTTGCGAGGCACCACCGATGGCATGAAGGTAAACACAACCATAGGCTTTGCAGGCATCCAGGGTTTTTTGGCCCATGCCACCCTTGCCTATTACCGCCCGTATGGAATAACGCTCGATCACTGTGGCCTGATAAGGCTCCTCACGAATGGAAGTAGTAGGGCCCGCTGCCACAACCCGGTAGCCCCCTTCCCCGCCAAGCACCACCGGCCCGCAGTGATAAATAACCCCTCCACGCAAAAGAGGTAAATCTCCCCCCTTGAAGAGGTATTTATGAACCTCGTCTCTTCCTGTGAAAATCTTGCCAGAAAGGAGAACGGTATCACCCGCTTTCAGGCTTCGAACCGATGCTTCTGTGAGTGGGGTCTGCAGCCTTATGGCAGCCTTCATCCGTGAAGTGATGGCTTCCTCGTCAATCAATTGCCTATCCTTCGGGGCAGCTTTACCTTCATCTTCGTAGAGGAATTTACTAATTTCCCCCTGCTGATCAAGAATCACCCCCCTACGGCGATAAGCCCAGCACATATAGGCAACCGTGACAAAAAATGAAGCGGGCAGTCGATTCAGTTTTCCAACTTTACACGCCCCTACAGTCAGCTTTCCGCCAAACCCCATAGGCCCAATCTCAAGTTTATTAGCATCTGCGAGAATGGTGCTCTCAAGCTCGGCAAGTACCGGGTCGGGGTTGGTGTCATCCACCAGACGCAACAACTGTTCTTTAGCATGGGCATAGCCCTGCGCACGGTCCCCACCAATACAGACACCCAGAAAACCAGGCCCACACCCCTTGCCTTGGGCCTCCCATACAGCCTCGAGAATCGTCCCTCGAACCCCATCCATATCCCGGTCAAGCCGCTTGGTTCCCACGGTACAAGGAAGCGAAAACTGTGCGGACATGTTTTCACAACCACCACCTTTAAGAATGAGCCGAACCTCAACCTCCTCGGAATGATGCTGATGGAAATGTATGGAAGGGCTTCCAGGCCCAAGATTGTTGCCAGTGTTACCTCCGGTAACAGAATCAACAGAATTTTGGCGTAAGTACCCTTTGGTTGTAGCCTCGGCAACAGCTTTCTCGGCCGCGCGCGTGAAGGCGTCTTGGTCATAACCCAAAGGGGTCGCAACAAAAAAGGCAATAGAACCGGTGTCCTGGCAAATAGGCGCGCTCAATTCCTGCGCCAAACCAATATTGCGGGCCACCAAAGCCAACGCAAGATCCGCCTTGCTGCCCGATTCTTCCAGCGCCTGTCGAGTGAGTAGAACCTCTGAGACATCTGGCGGAAGGTGCGTGGAAGTTTTACGGATCAGTTCAAGAAGCGAAATTTCAAGTTGATCTAGTACAGCCATAAGATTCACCCACGATAAAAAACATTTCAACAACCCATTAATCCATTATAAAACGAAAGAGGCCAACGCGCTTCTACCGCGTGGCCCCCTTCTAAAATTCATAGCTTTCGGCTATTTGGGAACTTTGGGTAAATCAATACCGACTTGGGCAGCATTGATGATTTCCTTGGTCTCAGCATTTTGCAAAATCACAACAGCCTTGAGCTTTTTCAATTCAAGAGGCCTTTCAGAATCAGGATATGGGCGCTGAGCATTGCTAGACTCAAGGTAACCTTCCAGTTGGGTCTTCAGCTCCTTCAAATCAATCGTGGCCCGCAGTGTTCCAGATGATTGTTCCAAAGCTTGGCCATTGAGACCGCCGGGAAAACTGCGTACCACATGGTGGTGCAGTCTTTGCCCATTGCGTCCTTGGTAACGAACCACATCCTCAACCAGGCAAAACCGCAGCACTGTTTTGTCGATATTGGGAACTTTGGAATATTTTGCCGTCAGTTCAATTGATCCACTTTGGTTCGAGGCACTGATATCAACTGTGGAATCGCCTTCTTTTTCCAACTCTTCTTTCAAGGCACTGGATGCTTTTTCGTAGCTAGCCTTGGCGTTTCCCTTAAATCCACCCAAAGCCGGCCCGTTTGTCCCGTTCAATATTGCAGTGGGAGTGGAGCGAATACCATAAAACCGTGCGCGATTCTCGCTATCTTTGTTGGTCAATGGATCAGGGCCAGGAATGTGCAGATGATATTGCAGCAAAATCACCTCGGTGGGCTTGAAAGATTCCGCCAAGGCGTCAAATGCCACATCGGCGGCAACGCAAGGTGGGCACTGCGCCCCTGTGAACAATTCAAAAACGGTTACCCTTTTCGATTTGCGCTTGGAGCCATCAAACAGTTCGGGTTTGAAGGGGATGGCCGTCTTCAAGAAGACTTGATCCAACTCGTCCTCCTGCTTGGCAATACTGGTTTTCAGTTCTGCGGATTTTTTATCATCAACACCTTCTAGCAGCGATGATTCCAGCTTCATTAGAGCCAATGTTTCATCTGTGGCGACTTTGGAGTCACCTTTAATTTTCCGCAGAAGCGCCAGGCCCTTCTCCTTTTCAACTCCCTTGCGGCCCATGGCACCCAATGTTGGGATAAAACTGCGCTGAACCAGAACTTCTGGCATACCGGCAAGCGATTTCTCTTGGAATTCCACAGCCTTCTTCACTTCATCGGGCTTCGCATCTTTCAATGCGTAATCAGCAACCAAAGTGCCAACCTTCATGGCAGATGCTGAAGCAGGATGGTCCTTAACAACCTTTTCGCCCAAGGCAATTTTGTCACTAAACGAAACCTTCTCCATCAACTCTTTCACAACATCCGACCCGGGAGTGGGTTGGTTCAATTTGTCATTTTCCGGTAATTCGCCCTTATCGGCTGGATTCAAGGCTGCTGGGAACCAGTTGCCGTTCAAACGAAAGGCACCAGCCCAACGCTTGCTTTTAGGGTCGACGCCCACAAAAACCAGATCGAGATTGACCGGTCCTTCCACGCGAAACCCGGCCTTGTCACCCGACTTTTTAAAATCAACTATTTTTGACCCTTTAAATGAATCAATACCATGCTTCAGCCATTCGGCCTTCAACTCGTCCCCCTGCCCTTTGATCTCTATCAGGCCAAGAACCGAATCGCGGCCAACAGGGGCAATGGGAAGAGTTCCCACGAGAATCCATTTGCCAGCCGGGGTATCCTGCGCCAAACCCTTTTGCCCCAAAAACATAAGACCGAAAGTTGCCAGGGTTAGGAAAACGCGTCTCAACATCGAATGCTCCCCACATCGTTGGTGTGCCAGCTTGACCAATGTTCCACGAAAAAACCGTCAACACGAATCTTGCTGATTTTGACCAGAATGCATCATCAACAAAGGCTTGAGCCTGACAATACCACCTGTTCCACGAAAAGACCTGTTGGGTGCTTGATCCTAAGAATCAAGTTCAGGCAAGCGGAAAATTTTACGCAAAGCATCCAGCAAGGTGTGTCCACCCTGTTTTGCCCCATCAGCCGATTCTTCCGTAAGAGCCGCAATTGGCCCATGGAGGTATTGATTTTGCAACAACCGGAAAGCACCTTCAATGTAATGTTTATCTTCCGTAGTCAGTCTACCATTGAGCTTTTGCATCAACTTTCCAACTATATTTTCGCGTTTGGCTTCAAATTCCCGTGTTAATTTGGCAATGGCGGAACCATGTTTCCGCCTCATCCAATCCCGCAAAAACCGGCCAGTTTCCAATTCAACAATCTGTTCCGCCGATTGCGCATGGCTCCGGCGTTCATCCAGCGTTGCGTTTCGAACACTATTAAGGTCATCTATATTGAATAAGCAAACAGAATCTCCATCGTGAATGGCTGGATCAAAATCTCTGGGAACTGCGATATCCAACACGACGCATCGCCCCTTCTTGCGCATACGGGAAATACCTCGCCAACGTTCCAGCGTCACTATGGGCTCCGGTGCCCCCGTGGTACTTAGGACAATATCCGCCTTAACTAAAACACTATCCAATTCGGCCCATGGTACCGCCACACCGCCGTGGCTTTTTGCCAAATTTTCCGCCCGGTCCAGACTACGGTTGGTCACTATCACCCTTTTGGGCTTCAATCCAGCAAGCTGCTTCAGGGTAAGCTCCGCCATTTTCCCGGCACCCAAAACCGCAACGGTTTTGTCACCAAAATGGTCAAATACCTCCCGAACATAATCCACCGCCACGCTGGAAACAGAAACATGCCCGTGAGCCAAACCAGTTTCTGTGCGAACCCGCCGAGCTACTTGCCTGGCCCATTGAAAAAGACTATTGAGAGCAGGCCCTGAGGCTCCGGCCACTCGGGCAGCTTCATAGGCCTGTTTCACCTGGCCTGCAATCTGCCCCTCGCCCAAAACCAAGCTATCCAGGCTTGAAACCACTCGAAACAGGTGCCTGACAGCCTCCTGACCGCATATCGCCATTAAAACCGTTTCCAGTATTCCTGAATCAATCTTGATGACTTGGGAAAGAAGCACCGAAATATCCAATACTGATGGCAGTGGGGTGCCATCAAGTCTGGCAAAATACATTTCTACCCTGTTGCAGGTACTCAATATAACTGATTCGCAATTAAATTCCCGCTGGATGAACTCCAAGGCCACGGTGAGCTTTTCGCCGCCCAATGCCAATTGCTCCCGAACATCCACAGGGGTGTTGCGGAAATTGATTCCTACCATTACCAAATTCATGGCGCTGCCCCCGTGGAAGGGACATGCCATTTGGCCGGAAGGGAATGGGGTAAAGCTGCGCAAACCAAAAGCAGGGCAAAAGCAAAAATAACAAGGACGGCAAGGCTGCGACCTCGAACCTTCATTCCATAACGCAACCAAACCAAAACCGCAAAATCGACCCATAAAACCAAGGTACCCAAGACCCGCGGATCACTAAATCCACCCAATTGGGCTGCGTCACTCAACAACATCCCGCCGCCAATCAAAACCCCGATCGTCAAAAGGGGAAACGCAACCACCACGGATTGCCGTACCTTGCCCTCCAGTTTCTCCAGACTGGGAAGCTCAACACCGGTGCCCGGGCGATGCTTGTTCCGTAATTGTCTTGCCCTGACCAGGTACATGCAGGCAGCCACTGCACCAAATCCCATCGAAAGACTTGCAATTACCAATGCCAAGGCGTGGAACAATCCCCACCCACGGGCATCGCGCAGCAGAATGGCTCCCTCCTGCCCTGCTCCACCTTGAAACCAAGCCAAGGCCACCAACACCAAAACTACAGGCAAAGAAAAAAGGTTGACCGAACGGGCCCTCGACGAAATTCCCATTTGGAGTGTGACAATGGCAATCAGCCAAGAAAAACAAAGGAAAAAACCGTTGGGGGAAAATAACGCCGGCTGGTGGTAAGCCAGATACATCGATTGCGCCAACCCGCCTGCAGCATGGAAAAAAATTGCCACCCCGCGCAGCCAGGCTAAACGGCTGACCTGACTAGCCGAATAAAGCCCCAGCGCTGTAAGGTAACTTGCCCCAAAACAAACAAAGGTAATACGATCCAAAGTATGCCCTTCCAACTGATTTTGGAAGGATATCAGGGGCTCATACCCTGGCAATACGGCTCATCCTTCAAGATTTATGCTAGCCGGTTTTGCCTCCTCTACCAACCCGCATGAAAAGTTCTCTACATTTTGGCAATTTTTGCTATATACGCCTCAGGCCAACCCGTATTCATTGTCTAAAGCTTGGTCAAGCGTGGGATATTGAAACAGAAATCCTTGTTCCAAGGCCCGCCGAGGTATTATTCGCTGGCTAGCACACAAAAATTGCGCAAATTCACCCACCGCCATGCGAAGGAGAAAATAGGGTACCGGAAAAAGAGCGGGGCGATGAAGGCGCGCAGCAATCTTACGCACTAAATCGCTATTTCGTTCCGGCTCAGGAGCAGTGGCATTATAAGTCCCACTAACAACGGTATTTCCCAAAGCCCATATGATTAAATTGACTAAGTCCTGTAGATGGATCCAACTCATAAAAAATTGACCACCGGCCATAGGGCCACCCAGCCCCCAACGAATAGGCAAATCCATTTTTGCAAGCGCACCCTGGCCCTGTTTGAGCACCACGCCTATCCGCAGCAAAACGCGTCTAGTTTTTCCTTCAAGGCAAGAACTCGCATTTTCCCATTCTTTGCAAAGGTCGCCAAAAAAATCATGGCTGCAGGAAAAACCTTCATCAGCTTCAGCTTCCCCCGTGTCACCATAAAAACCGATAGCTGAAGCCCCAATATAAACTGGCGGGGGCAATTTGCAGGCAAGAATAGCCTGGCAGATGTTTCGTGTTGAATTCACCCGACTGTCATGCAATTGGGCCTTAAATGATTTGGACCAGCGTTTATCGGCTACATTCTGACCAGCCAAATGAATCACACCGTCATGACCACAAATCTGCTGGGCCCAATCTCCCCATTTTGCTGGATCACCTGAAATAAGTTGACAATTATCACCCAACACCAATCTGGCACCTTGCGGGTTGCGTGTAAGTACCGATACCTGATGCCCTAGGTCGAGCAATCGCAAAACTAGGGCCCTGCCTACCATACCGGTGCCACCGGTTACCAAAAATCGGCTCACCGTATTACCCTTTTGGCGTAAAAGCCGGTTTCGCGATCGCCTATCTTGGATGTTCCGGCTATGGCATCACCATCTCCGGTAAATAAAAATCCCTGATAAATTTGTTCGGTACGGGGAAATCTAATTCCAAATTGAATCTGATGAAGCTGGGGGCCAACCCGGCCCTGAACCTCATAACTGGCTCCATCTTTGTCAGAAAAATACTTGCCTTTTATCTCACCATCATCCATTACAAGAAGGCTCAATTCACCAGACCGGCGTCCATCATCATGCAACCTATATGTGCCTCGAAACCAAGATGCCTGAAATTTATCATTTCCATTAGGAACCCCGGGATCCGGGTTTGGCGGAAGCGGAACATTACCAATAGCGAGCCAAAGTTTCGCTCCAGGACAAACTTCAAGTGCAAGATTCCCCTCTTTTGAGGCACAACGAATATCCCCCCCAATCCTTTCTGGAACAACCTGCCCCAAATCGAGGTCAAATTCGGTCCCAGGAAAAATGGCCCTGTTTTCCCCGTTCGCGACAAATGCTTTGAGATCACCATCCTTGAAAGTCACAAATTGTTCGACCAGAATCATCGGTTCAAGATTGCCGGAAGCTGATTTGAGTCTGCCGGGTATCAAACGGATCTTCGCATAACGACCACCGCGAGTTTTGGCCACCACAAAAGCGGCACCACCAGGTGCAAGTTGGCGGTCATTCCCAGCAAGGTCCAATTCAGAAACCTTATCCACAGCCTTGAAAGATGGCGTCTGAACAAGACCTGCCAACTCCAAGCGTTGGAGACGATCAAAAGGTGCGGGGGGCGCACTTAATACAAGTGTGAGCAGCCAAAAAATCACCAGAAAAGCCCCAATTCGAAAAGGTTATTGACAGTACGCCAAGACCATTGAGCGCAAGTCTCTGGCTGAAGGTAAATCTTCACTTGCGCCATGTTGCCTGGAAGAATTGCTTGATCAGGACTCATTATATCGAGATATACTAAAAATTGTTGTGCTTGAGGTACCATTGGCTCACCCGGATTGGTCGCTTTGACAGCGACCGGACCACCAGCACGGCTAGTCAGGGCGAGAGGAATATCGCGGGCCTCGGAAGGTAGAAGGCGGGGGTTGATCCCATTCCAAACCGCTCCTTCGCGCCCTTGGACACGAATGATAATACTCTCAGGTTTTATTTTGGCTGGATCACCTTGGCAATCCCTAACCAGTTGGTTGTATTCACTGGTGGTTAGGGGCAAAATAACTGAAAGTTTGCCCTCCGGGTAAACTGTAATCAGCGGGGATCGATTATCCGGCTCGATCCGTTTACCAATATCTTCTTTGCGGGGGGCTTGGCCAATGATGCCGGCAATAGGGGAGGTAAGCCGCAAGTATTCCCGTTTTTGGGTCTCAATGTCGTGCACGATCTGACGAGCCTTGTCCAATGATTTGGAAACCTGAAGGACTGAATCATTGACACGCCTTCGGTCGGTTTCCTGTTTCACATGGTTCAGTTGGTCTAAAAGGGCACGCAGGCTACTTTGGCCAGAATCCATTTCAGCACGGGCCGCCCCCAGCTTCGATTCGTAATCGGCATTCACCAAAACCGCAAGGGTCTCATCCAGATCCACCAATTGCCCTGTGCGTATGGTAAGGTTCTCAAGTTTGCCCGGTTGGGTAGCGTAGAGTTTTTGAGTTCCCTCTGGCTGGGGAACCACCAACGCGACCCCACGAAGGCGGTTCACCGGTAATGGAATCATAAAAAAACCGGCAACAAGAGTGAGCAGCAAGCAGGATGTGACCGCCACGCGCCAACTCTTCATATCTGGAATCCTCCCACGACGGTAAAGGCTGCGCCCTAGGTTGAATAAAGGCCAGCCCACCATCGACACGGCACTTGCCATTGTGAGGGCTTGGCTAATAACCTCAAGTTTGTAGGGTTTGAGAAAGTTATAAAGAAAAAACAGAATTGAGAAAGTGACAATCCACCGGTAAACATAGCTAATTATCGCATAGCTTATAAACAAAATCTTTCGCCCTGTTTCCATGTAAGGTTCTGGAGGAACCTCAATTCCCAAAGCGATTTCCGAAAACAGGTTGCTGATGTATTTGTTGGCACGATCCCTCAAGTTAGGAATCTCAAGCCAGTCAGCAACCACATAATACCCGTCATAGCGCATGAAGGGGTTGCCATTGAACACCACGGTACTGACAGAGCAGACCACCATCAAACTGAGCGAAAGGTTGTGGACAAACGGGTTCGCAGGCGTGTTCCACCAAATGAAAGTGGCTATTGCAGCGATCACCAATTCAACATAAATACCCGCTGCACTTATGATGATTCGGTGCCATTTATTGGGCAAGGTCCAGGCATCCGAAACATTGGCATAAAGGGCTGGGGAAAAACAAAGGAGCAGAAAGCCCATTTCGTGAACTTCTCCCCCATAATTTCGACAACTGATTCCATGGCCGAATTCGTGGATAACCTTGACCACACCCAAGGATATCCACAGGTACATCACTGTTTTGAAACTAAAAAACTCATAGTAGCTCGGTAATTTAGCTAAAAAGATGTCAAAATTGAAAAGCACCAAAGCCACTGCAGAAAGCATCAACACCATGCTGCAGAGGAAAAAGGTGGTTGTAAAAATAAAAGCTAGCGTTGGCACCATCTTTTTCAGCATTCGATCCGGATCAAATACCGGGATCTTAATATAAAGAAGGTTGGTAAAACGCTGCAGCAATTCCATCCGTTGGCGTTTAGCTTTTCGCTCATACAACTGCCGACCCGCCGCAGGTGATTCGTTCTGGGCCAAACCGGCACGAATCAATTGCTGGGCAAACGACTCGAGGTCTTCGAGTCTTAACCGATCAGGCCGGTAATGCCGCTCATAAGCTTTCTGCGCGTCGGAAAGCGACTGTTTACCATCCATAAAACCCAGCAAAAAGTGCTCGTGCTCTTTTAACCGGTAGTAGCGAAGGCTGACAGGATCTTTAATGATGAAATGGGTCCGCCCCTCATATCGATGACGCTTGATGTCAAGGTCTGCCCGAAGGCGCACCCTGACCATCTTGCGACGCTCAAGCTCAGTTTGGGAAGGGGCTAACGACACGGTTCAATTCCTGAAAATTGCCTGATGCTCCCTGAAACACAACCACCATTCAGGGAGTGATCTTGCCAACAACCGGCTGCGTCCCAGCGGTAACCGCTGGCTTGACAATTGTTGCCGTACCACCAGGTAAAAGATAACCCGGATTACGGCCATCCAACTTTGCACGGAACAAACGCTGTGGGCTGCTTGAATCTATGAACTGGCTGACCAGTTCCACCCGACCGGTCAGGATCGTGTTGACCTCTTTCTGGTCGGGTAATTCCCAAATCAAAACCTGATGGTCACCTGTGCCGGTAACCGCAAAGCGGCGTTGTGGGTCAAACGCACCACATGTTCCTTCACCTTCACCAGCCCAAACAAATTGTCGCAATTCTGCCGCCCGCCCACCCTTGGTAGGCGCGCGCCATAATTGAAGACGATTTTCTTCAGAGCAATTCGTCAGGATCATTTCGGAATCTGGGCTAAAAATAGCCATGGTGGTGAAGTTAAGAGCACCTGAAAGATTTTCAATCACACCCCTTGGCTGACGATCGCCAATGGCCACCATTTTGATTTGGTTCCCTTGGTCGAGCAAGACCGTTGAACCATCAGGGCTAATGCCCGGCATAGAAACATCGCCTCCCCGACGAACAAAGTCGGCTTTGTGTGCCAATTTAGGGGCGGTAGGGGCCCCTTCCAAAGTCCAAACTCCCAAAGTGCGATCCTTATCGGAAGACGCACTAATCAATCGAAGTTGCCCTTCAGCCGTTTTTGCAAATGCCACTTGGGTTATTTCAGCTTTATGCGCCTCATTGATGGTGTTGACTATTTTGGCATCTGCTCCGCGAACGGGCATCTGCCAAAGGTGCAATGTAGAATCCTGTCCACCCGTGGCCAAAAACTTGCCATCTGGAGAAAAAGCAACAGCTTCTAGCGCATTGCGGTGACCAGCGATTTCCTTCAGGTCCTCAACCTTAAGGCCACCTTTTCCATCAGCCACAACCCAACCAACAGTGAGTTTTCCGGAACCGGACCCCGCTACGATCCAAAGACCTTCAACACCACCTACATTTTGAATGGGCGAAACCGCAACGCAACGCATCGGATCGTTGAACCGACGGGCATCCAGTTGTCGACCTCCCCACACTGACCTGGCACCCACAACCGATTGAGTGGCCTCCCACAGTCGTACTGTCTTGTCTTCGCTGCAAGAGACAACCAAAGATTTTGCCAAACCTTGGGCAGAAGATCCCGGGAACGGAGAAACTGCCACACCGGTCACTTCCAGCAAGTGGCCCGATAGGACCAATGCGGGACTAACAGGTCGAGTTGGTTCAATTTGAACCGTATCCCCGTTTTGCAATTCCGATGCCTGCTGAACTTCCACAAAACCTTCGACACGCAGCTTGTCAAGATTTTGAATATCCAGCAGGGTTTCGCCAGGACGCAGGGATTCACCTGGAAACTTGTTGATCGTTCGCACAGTGCCATCGATCGCAGTGCGGACCTCCAAAAGGCTTAGCTCTGTACGCGCCTTCAAAAGCTCAGTCCTTGCGATTTTGGTCTCGTTGGCTTTGGTTTGGAAATCGTACTTGTAACGGTCGACACCTAACTTGGCTCGGCGCCATTCCTCCTCCGAACCGGCGTTCTTCAGTCGGAGATTCTCTTGGGCGCGGAATGTCGCCTCCGCCTCAAGAATCATCTTACTTGCGGAGTCGCGCTCGCTGGAAACAGCACTCATCTTTGAAAGCTTGAGGTCCATTTCTGAAAGTGCCAATTTGGGATCCATAATTGCAACAACCTGATCCTTGCGAACACTTGCCCCTTGGCTTAGGCGTGAAAAATAGCGCTTGGTTTTCCGTATCTCAATCTTGCTTTTCTCTGGGTCAAAATCCTCGCGGGGAGCCAAAAGTCGCATGCCAATTTCTGGACCGCTATTCATGATCCAAATGTCTTGCCAGTCCACCGCCACATCGTAACCTGCGGGTGGAGAACCGTCGGGCCCAGCAGGTAGCTCCACACCTGCAATCACAAGCGTACCTTCCCGTTGGGACGGAACATCTTGCTTTTCAATCGAGGTGAAACGGCAATCGCGCACCACAACACCAGGGTTCAGACCCAATTCGCCAACCGGTCCGGCTGCAGTATTGTCGTTGCCCAAGCGGGGCTCACGCTGCTTTTGGCTGGCAATTTTTTCGCTTGCCTCCTTGGGTGTTGGCCAAAGGGGCTGGGAAATCAGAAAAACGGCCAAGAATATGCAGGCGCCAGCAGCCAAGCAAAAACCAATGAATCGCAACATCGCTCACCTCGTCATTCCGAACCGAACCGACTAAATTTTAGACCCTAGTTGGCTCAGAAGAAGAACACGATCTTCTCGTAAATGAATTCCCACACGCCATAGAAGAGCGCATAACCCATCTTGCGGGTACCGCACCTGATTTTTGCTTTGACCTCTGTTCCTGAGCGCTCGTCAAAATTGCGCAAACGATCGACCAGTTCAGGATCATCGATACGGACAAAAGCAGTCACAACAGGTTCCGGGTTATCCTTGTCTTCTTGGCTGGGAAGTGCCTCGCCACCAATTCTCGAGCGGGACAACTTCCCCTTCCATTTGCGCGAGGCG
This sequence comes from uncultured Planctomycetaceae bacterium, assembly GCA_903912515.1. Classification (GTDB taxonomy): domain Bacteria; phylum Planctomycetota; class Planctomycetia; order Gemmatales; family Gemmataceae; genus UBA6894. The sequence goes on along the minus strand of CAIWHS010000433.1, from coordinate 7,477 downwards.
TTCGAACGAAGGATAAAATCAACATCCAGTTCCTCCACCCCTTGGTCCTGAAAGGCTTGAAGCACTTGCCCCAAATGCTGCTGAGGAATGCGAAGCTCAATTTCCCAAGGTCCGTCCACCACCCCCACTCTGAGAAGCTCATCAGAAGGCTTCACAGCGCGGTTTGTTAATTCTTCCTTGAATCCGGTGGATAGCACCGTCCATTTACGCGTGTTGACACTCTCGCGCTCCTGCGCGGTCAACTCGATGAATCCAGGTGATTTCAAGTGAAACCAACCCACTTTACCTGAGGATGCCAAGGCGTTGGTGCGCTGGACCAGCGCCGCCAATTCCCGACGCTTGCTTTCCAGCAGCTTCGAGGCTTTGGCAGCATCGGTGGCTGCGTTGAAACGATCCGAGTCAGTTCCGGAGGTTGATTGCTGGACTTTAAGGGCAAACTCCTTTTGAGCGTCTTTCATTTCCCGAAGCAACTGACGAATTTGAGATTCAAGCTGCGAATCATGCATCAGGCCAAGGTTGCCGTTTTCCTCAACCTCCTGCCCTGGACTCACAGTCAGCTCGCGAATGATCCCTTCAGTCGGAGGGAAGATCTTGCGGCGCACTTCAGGAAGCAACTGGCCCGAAGCTTCCATTTTCAGCGGATAGGGCATGAAAGCCAATGCACTGGCCAATCCCGCAACTCCACAAATAACTGCTGCCAGGATAGCTTTGCCTCTTCCGCCCAGCATTTCTTCAAAACGGGCTACAGGCAGCCACATCCACTGCATTGGAACCCGGTCATAATCCAGAGCATTGGTGATGGCACTGGCAGAGTGCCGGGCAATGACATCCATACGGCCAATGATTTGCTGGGGCTCGAGAGGAGGATCAAAGCATTCCAAAACCAAAGCGGCGCGGGCTTCCTCAGGCTTTTTGCCTGCCTTCTCGCGCTCACGCAACTTTTCGGCATCAGCCTCTTCCTTACGAAGAGGTTGAACCACGAGCAACTTGCTGCCGCTTTCTGCAAGATAGTTATCCAGTGCCTGTAGGACTTTGGGGGGCAGGGTATCGTCCCGAACCCCCTGAAACTCCAAGCGCTCCCCCCACTTCATTACTTCCTTACACAAACCGCGCAAAGTTTGAACCAGATTGCTTCGTTTTTCAACCACATCAGCGCCGCTAATAGCGGTCACTTCAATGGCTCCATGACGGCTGGCAATCATGCAGACGCGATCACATTGAACCAACCGCCGTCCCTCGTTAGAAATCAGATACGAAACTTCGGTCACATTCAGGCTCCCATGAACCTGCCTGCTGAAAGTTTCTAGCTGGGTCCAAACCTGCTGCTGGCCCGAAAGCTGAGCCATCATTTGATTGCGGGCATAGCGGGCGCAAAGGTCCGCCATCATTCCCATGTACTGAAGGAAGCCCGGAATTGCGTTTAGTGCGCGGTTGCCGCCTTGCCAAACCTCAATCAGGCCCGCAACTTGGCCCGACACCTGAACTGGCACTAGCATCTGAATAAAATCAGTTGGATTACCGCCGGCAGACTGGCCCTCTTGGGCCCCTCCCAAACTAGTCCTCGGCATCATGTGAAATGGCTTGCCTTGGGCCAAGGCAGAACGAAGTAGCTCATCATGCGAAACGCGGGAAGCTTCGGACTGATCTAGACCTGTGTCTTTCAGGTTTATTTGAAATTGAAGTTGGAGATTGCCTTGGACGGTTTTCATCCAGACGGCGCCCGCGGGAGCGGCTAGCGATTCCAAAAGGCGACGAAGCATTTCACCGTAGAAAACCCCCGGGGGGCTATCCCCTTCGGATAGACGGGAAACCTCTTCTAACCGTTGATTCAGGCGACGACGCTCTTCATCGAGCGCGCGACGGTCAATTTCAGGACTAGCACTCATCACAAATCTCCCAACGCCGCGGTTAGGCAACCACGAGGTGTCGTTTCACTCTATGGTTGAGCAATTTTGGAAACAAGACGGTGATGACAAGCAAACACGCCCGAAACCTTGCACGGGGATGACATTAGACCGAAATTATCAAAAACATAAAAAGAGGCAAATGGGCAAAATATAAATACGGGGCAAAATAATCATGCCGGCAGAAGAGCGTTGATGAGGGACTCCTCACTTGCCAACGGCGACGGAATAAACTCCCCCAACCCCCCGGATGCTGCAAGTTGAATTGCTGAGGATTGGTTACCCGTGGTCCAAAGATAAACAATCCGTGCAACCAGACGACCTTTGCCAGAAAGCAGCCGCAAGGCATCCAGCAGAGATTGGCCTGAATATTGAACAGCCAAAGCATCCGCTTGTTGCACCAAACGCTCCATAAGGAATCGACCATCCGGATCGGATAGCCCGCATGTGATGCGTTCGTCTTTTAGGATGATTCCCAGCTGATAGCTGCTTAGCATATCCAGCCCCATGGTATTCCAGTTAAAATGGGGTATTTGCTCCCCTGCCAAGTGAATCTATAAGCAAGGCCCGCCACGGATTCAATCCGAAGCGGGCCATTGCAGGCGGGCCATTGAGGCAACCCACAGGTCAAGGCCTAGTTATACCTAGCTTGGCTTCAACCAATCGGGGCAGGAATTTCACCGGTACAGCACCTACTTCAAGGACAGCCTGGTAGTAATTCATCAGACTAAATTTTTCCCCTAGGGCGGTTTGCACTTTTTGACGCAAGCGATGCATGGCAGTCCTACCCACAAAATAGGTGCTCAACTGGCAGGGAGACTGCTTCGACCTCACCACTTTCCCAAGAGCCTCCCCCTCACTTTGAAAAGCTCTGTCAACCATAAAGCGCAATGCCTGCTCATCGGTCCACGAACCGCTATGCATATGGTGATCAAGAATTGCATTGGCAACTGCCCGCAAATACCATTTCAATTGAAGCAACCGAAGGCCTTGGTCCCCATTTCCATATCCTTCATCGAGCATCACCTGCTCCATGTGGACAGCCCACCCCTCGATATAGACTCCGGAGCCAAAGATTCGTCGAACCAGCGAAGGGTTTCGATTGGCATATTCAAGTTGGACATAATGGCCGGGGTAGGCCTCGTGCAGAGTGAGGATCTGCATCATGCGGTTGTTATATTCATCAAGGAATGATTCCACCCTTCGGGCATCCCAATCCTTGGGGGGAGGCGAAATCGCGTAGACACTGCGGGCTTCAAAATCGAGGGGCGGGGCATTGTTTAAATAGGCAACGGAATTACCACGCTGAAACTCAGGCATTTCGAGAATATCGCAACGATCAGGCTCGGGCAGCTTGAGTAGTCCCCTTTTACGAATGAACCCTTTGAGCTTTTCAGCATCCCCCTTGGCATCCCTAACCAAGGAGCTGACCGTGCCACGGTCTTTAGAAACAGCGGCAATCACCTTTTGGCTCGTCTGGCGACGCCCCTCGGGAGTATCTGGCAACTGAACCTTCCCTTGAAAAAGGGATGGCCACAGATTGCGGGATAAAGCAGCCATTTCTGATTCGACCCGGGTAAATTCCCCCTCCGCCTCCGCTAAAACCTCTAATGCAGTGATGTCTGCCTCCAGATCCAATTCCAGTTTTTTGGCAAACCGCTGGGGCCCAACACGCCACTGATCCGAGGAGCGGGGCAACACATCCTGTTCGAGAAACTTTTTGTAGCTTTCAAACAACGGGACCAGGCTGGTTGAAACCCGCTGAATTTCGGCCACTTCGCCACCCTGCCCCAAAGATTCAATTAGGCCAGATTTGTACCAGGCAATGCTTCCCGAGACTTGCCTGATTGCAGTTTCCACAAAAACCTTGATCGGCTTCCTTGAGCTTTCCGGTGCCAGGTTTTGTTTGGCCTGCTCGAGCACCCTTGGCACCTGTGCCATACGAGACAAGCATGCATTGATAACTGCCTGACGAGGCAAAGTGGTTTGTGTGACTAGCAGGTATGTTGAGTCGGTAGAATACTCATTGTAAGATCGCGGATCAGTTTCAAGTGGAACCAGATTTTCATCCACCCAAAGGGAGCGTTCCAATCCATTCTTCCAAGTGGCCCAATCGACGCGACCATCCGGGCTGAGATTAGCAGTATTGAATTCCTTTTCGACTATTTCCAGGGTTTTACGGGTGTGGTCAGCAACCTTTTTGCGACCTTGGGGACTTAAGTCTTCCAGTTTTCCAGCATGACGGTGATCTCCCAATCTGGTCCCCAGAAATGGCTGAAGGGCAATGGATTCATCCAGCCATGATTTAAATGCCTGAGCAAGCTTTTTGTCAGCACCATTTTCTTGGGCATTGGCTGGCATAACTGTCAGGAAGGCTGACAATACTAGCGGAATAACCTTGAACCAATCACTTCTCACGATACCACCTCCACTTTTCCCGTATTGGTCCACTTCACTCCACCAAAGCGCCATGTAACGGAAGCAGCTCTTCCCTGAAGGACATCCAACCAGACGGAAACCAGATTATTTTGACACAATTTTTGAAGTCCAGCATAGGATGTGGTGCATCGGGGATTCAGCTCAACCACTAAATCATCTACACCGTCTGGATTCTTGCCCAACAGAATATCGAGCCCAGTCCACCCACGAAGGCCCGACCAGCAACCAAGCGCCCTAGTGCCCAGTTGATGGGCCCTTTTACGGAGTTCGGGTTCAAGAGGTAAGTGACCCCCGCGATACCCCAAACTATTATCCGTTGCCAAAATTTGGGCACATGGTTCAAGCCAAAGAGTCTGCTTTTCACCGACAAGCGCCGCTACGCTAATGGGAACGCCCTGCATGAAGGGTTGAACCAACACATCGCCCAACCCTTGGGATGTTGCCCAATCCAATACAGCGCTTGCCTCGGCGGCACAGGTGACAACACGGTTCCCCCAAGAACCGGCCCCACAGGATAGTTTTAAAACAGATCGGGTTGAAGGCAAAACTGATTCCTTGGTCCAGACTTCGGTAGGAATGCAAGGCACACCCGCATTTTGCCATAATCGAGCCATCGCAAGTTTGTCACTGGCCTCTGTCAGGGTATCGGGTTTTGGACCAAAAGATTGGCATCCTACTTCCGCCAACCACTGGGCCGTCTTTTTCAAAGCCAAACCAATTTCAGGGGCAACCACGAGGGCGATATCGGCCTGAGAAGCAAGCCTGCGAAATTGAATGCCATCCTGGTCTGGCAAGGCTTGCTCGCACCGGATGGAATTGGGAACTTCCATCGTGGATACCACTCGCTGATCCAGTGAAGTGATAACTTGTACTCCAGGCAGGAGTGCCAAATCATTGGCAAGAGCCAAAAACATGGTTTTCCCCTCATGGATGAGGGAAGGCAGATTAACCTGGTGAGCCATCCCACCCGAGCACAACCATTCGTAAAGGAAAACCCTCACGGTTTTACCCCCAATTTTGAAAAACCGAGTGCATGATCCTTTTCTTGGGGGGCCAGCAAGGCGCGAGCCTTTCGCCCCTGCCACCAACGCCAAATCGATTCACCACTAAATAGCAACAAACCAGCCCAGATCCAAAAAAAACCAATGAGTTTTCCGCTGTCGATTGGCTCACCAAGAACCGTGATGGAAAGCACAAACTGGATTGTTGGTGAAAGGTATTGAAAAAATCCTAAAATAGCCAAAGGAAGAGCCCTAATCCCTGCCGCGAAGAGCATGAGGGGGCCTGCGGTTATGATTCCACTAGCCAGGATCAGGACACCCTGAGTGTTGTCATCGATTTCCAATTGGTTGGTAAAGGCCAACCAGGCCAGCCCCCCCATACCAATGGGGAGTAGAATGAAGGTTTCTGTTGCCAAGCCCACCACCGGGTCAACTGGTACCAGCTTTCGCAATAGGCCATAAAAACCAAAGGAAAAAGCCAGCCCTATTCCTAGCCAAGGTGTGGTCCCCGTGTTACTGATTAAAACAAGCAGTCCACCCGCCGCTAGCAACGAGGCAATTGCCTGGGCAAGTCGCAGTTTTTCACCCAGGAAAGCAACCCCCAAAACAACACTAAAAAGCGGGGTGATAAAGTAACCTAAACTAGCTTCCTGCACCCTTTTCAGTTCCATTGCCAAAATGTACTGAAACCAATTGGCGCAAATTAGCACCGAAGAAATCAGCAAAATCCCCAACGCCCGCTTGGAACGAATTACCGCTCGTAAATTATCCCACTTACCAAGAACCGTCAGTAAAAAAACAAGCATCAAGGCGGTCCACACAATGCGGTGGAGTATCAACTGGATCGGCGGGACCGAACCCAGTGCACTAAAATAGAGCGGCATCAGACCCCAGGCCAAAAAAGCGGCCAAGGCACATAACAAGCCCACCCCGGCCGACTCTCCCTGTGCAGGCTGCTTCCCTTCGCTCACCCTTGAATCCCAAGAACATCGCGCATGGAATAATTGCCCGCCGGCTTACCTGCGAGATACCTGGCAGCGGCTAAAGCGCCCAAGGCATAACTGTCGCGACTGTGCCCTTTGTGGACTAATTCCATGGTTTCGCCCAGAGTGCTGAAAATCACTGTGTGCTCGCCCACATTGTCTCCAACACGAACGGCATGCACACCTATTTCCCCAAGGGGCCTTTCCCCCACAATGCCCTCTCGGCCGTGGACAATTCTTTCCTGGCCCATCGCCCTTTGAACGATTTCAGCAAAAGTGAGGGCCGTTCCGGATGGGGAATCCTTCTTGAAACGATGATGCCTTTCAACTATCTCGACATCAAAACTTTTACCGTTCAACATGTCTCCAGCGACACGCGTCAGCTCGAAAAGCACATTCACCACCAGGCTGAAATTGGAAGCCTTTAGAATAGCCACATGGTGACTAGCGGAGGCGACTTCTTCTTCCTGTTTTTTGCTCAAACCCGTTGTGGCGAGGACCAGCGGGATTTTGTTTTCGACGGCTAGCTGGAGAACCCGATCGAGGGCTTCAGGAACCGAAAAATCAATCAAGGCCTCCGGACGGGAATCGCCGGAAAGCCGGTCAGAAAGGGAAATCCCAATATTGCCAATACCGGCTATTTCCCCAGCATCGTTCCCCAAGCGTGGATTACCAGGCGACTCGAGCGCAGCGACCACTTTTTGACCTGCTGTGCTTGCCCCTAACGCAACCACCCGTTGCCCCATACGCCCTGCAGCCCCATGCACCGCCAAACGAATTGTCATGTTTCACCTTTCAACCCAGAAGCCCGCAGGCCAAACCGGAAATTACTTCTTGTTGCCAGTACCCTGAATAATCTCATGATACTTGCCAGGGACAAATCGGGCCGGATCAAACGTTTCACGAAACCCATCGGGCCAAGAAATTTCGAGGGTATCCATTTTCGTGGCGGTATCGAGACCAAAATGAATGCGCCGGTCAGGAGAAGAGGCATAACTCCCGCCTCCCTTGACCTGACGGGACATGGGCTTACCCTGTGCGGTAAGTCGCACCTGAGCACCCACGCAGCAAGCGTGCCCATTTCGTTGCAAATTAAAACCAATCCATTGACGGCCCGTGGGAGGCAAGCCTTTCAACACTGCGCCGGGAT